>RFUY01000100.1 GCA_009922705.1 Gammaproteobacteria bacterium | reverse complement strand
CAGAGCGCAACGATTTCGCGGATGGAGGCTCAGCTCGCTGAATACGACCGTGCGCTGACTGACCGCCGCCAACGGCTTGCCGGCATGGAAGATGAGCGGGTCCGACTCGAACAGCAGATCGCATCAGATCGGCAAGCGATGACAGAGGCCGAGACGAGGGCTGCGAGTCTGGTGACCGAGCTGGCTGAGAGTGAAGCGGCTCGAAACAGAATTCAGCCAGTCTTACGGGAGCAACTCAGCCGCCGCGATGCATTGCAGCGCACGCAACAGTCCATGCAAGCTGAACAACAACGGCTCGGGCAGGAGGCGCACGCGATGACGACGCAGTGTGAGACGCTTGAGCGCCAGCATGCGAAGGATCAACATCGACTGTCTCAGATTGAGCACGCCCTGACTAATCTCGCAGACACTGACCCACAGGTGATTGCCGACGCGCAGTCTTCACACGTGCAGGCGAAACAGGTCCTCGCCACACGTGAAGAGGCGGCACGCGACGGTCAACACATCGTCACTGAAGCGCGTGGCAATTGTGAGGCTGCACGCGCGCTCGCGCGCACTGCCCAGGGTGATGTAGAAGCGGCTGAACTTGCGCTGCAACGGATCGAACGGCAACTCACCGCTGAGTTTAATGGCTCTGAAGAGATGCATGCCTGGGCGCAATCGCGGCCAGAGGTGTCCCGCCAAGTGATCGAGGTTATCGCGATTCCAACGGCGCAACGAGAGGCATTTGAGTCTGCGCTCGGTGACTGGTTGTCTGCCTGGATTGTGTCTGAATTGACGTCTGATCTGGTGGACTCGCTACCGATGGGCGTCACCGTGGTGACTGACGCGCAGGTGGTGCGACTGGCCGCCAATCCGCCTTATCTCGCCAGCTATGATCCTGCCGTCTCGGACGGTTACTCAGATGAGGGGTTGCTGTTCGGGCATGGCTGGTGCCGGCGGGCGCAGCCTGCGGCGCAGGGGATGTTGGCCCTGCAAGCGGCAAAACCTGACGCAAGACAGGCATTGGAGCGTGCGCGAGAGACGCAGGAGACGGCCTTGCGCGCGCTCGAGATTGCAGAGCACGCTGTGGTGCAAGCGGAGCAAGCACTCCAACGTCGTGAACAGGACGTTCAGGAGGCCAGAGCCCATGAAGCGCAATGCAATCATCGGTGCATTGGGTTGCTCGCGAAAGCCCAGGAAGTCGCGGATCTTCGCGCTCGCCTGACGGATGAACGTGCGGCACTGCTAGAGGACCTGAAGGCGTTAGAGGGTCAGCTGCGGCAGGTACAAACGCACCAAAAGACACTCGACTTGCAGCGCGATCGACTGGGATCGGACTTATCGCCTGTCGAGTCGGAATTGGCCTCGGTCTTAGAAGGTCTTCAGGAACTGTACCGCCAACGCGATGCCGTGGATCGAGACCGTGCCCAATTGGATCTTCGGCAAGAACGAACGCGGACCGAGCTAGAAGCGCTGGCGCGACAATTGGCTCGCTCGAGTGAACAGGTAACGGCCAGTACTGCGCGTCATGAGGCGTTACAGGATGAGTTGGCCGCACTTGAACAGAATCCTCCCATGACGCGAGAAACCCTAGGACAGGCTGTTCAAGAAAGTACACGGCTGGAGCGTGTGCTTACCGAGGCGCGTCGGGTGGTTGAGGGGTACGATGAGACACTTCGGACGCTGGATCGATCCCGTGATCAACTTGAGCAACAACGAGGGACTGTGCGTGAGTCCCAGCAACGTGCGCAGATGGCCAAGCAAGCGCTTGTCATCGAATGTCAACAGTGGCAAGGACAGTTAGCGCCATTGTTGGAGGAGCATGGGTTAGCGCAGGTAACCGCCTACACAGAAGCCCGCGAAACGCAACAGTCAGTGCAGACAGAACTCACTCAGATCACGCAAAGAATCGAGCGGTTGGGTCCGATCAATTTGGTGGCGGTTGACGAGTATCAGCGTGAGTTGGAGCGCAAAGCCGAGCTCGACACCCAGTCAGCTGAACTGATCGAAGCCCTCGAGACTCTTGAAGAGGCGATCCGGAAAATCGATCGGGAAACCCGTCAACTGTTCCGTCAAACCTTCGATGCGATGAACCAGTCGTTTGGAGCGCTGTTCCCGACGCTGTTTGGTGGCGGGGAGGCTTGGCTTGAGCTCACGGATACTGATTTATTGACCACTGGCGTCACAATTATGGCGCGCCCCCCAGGGAAGCGAAACTCCACGATTTATTTGCTCAGCGGTGGCGAAAAGGCACTCACTGCGCTGGCGCTGGTCTTCGCGATTTTCCAGCTCAATCCAGCGCCCTTTTGTTTATTGGATGAAGTGGATGCGCCCCTTGATGATGCGAATGTCGGGCGCTATGCGGAGGCTGTTGCAGCCATGAGTAAGCGCGTTCAATTTATCTACATCACACACAATAAGCTCGCAATGGAGCGGGCAGAATGCTTGATGGGTGTTACCATGTCCGAGCCGGGTGTGTCCCGATTGGTATCGGTAGACATCGAGCGTGCGGTGGAATTGGCGACAACGGAGTAAAAGCGACCCATGGAGTTCGGCCTGCGCGAATATTTGCTCATCCTAGGTGGCGTATTGATTGTTGGACTGTTGGTGGATGGAATCCGTCGCACCTTGAAGCATCGACGCCAAGGGTTGAAATTAGACCTGATGGCCGCGCCACCAGAATTGCCAGAGTATGCAGAGGTGTCAGCGCCACGCCCAGCAAAGCGTGCGATGACACCGCAAAGTTTAGAACCCGAAATTCATCACGACCCACTGTTTCATGATGACGAGCAGGGGCAGCTTGCGCTGTGGTCTGTTGAAATCAAATCATCGACTGTGAAAGCCAAAGTGGATCCGGGCGCAATTCTCGAAACGGCCCCGCAGACACCTGAGGTGTCGGGGACGGCGGTCCAAGAGACGGCCGCTCGGGTCGAGCCAGTGTTTGAGGAGCCGTTGTTCGCGGATTCGGGTCCAGTCGCGCTTGACCCTGAGGGCACCACTGGATCGAATGCGTGGTTGCCGGATGAGTCGGTCCCTGCGGATGCTGAGGGGACTGAGGAGCGACGCGCAGTTGGATTGATCGAACCCGAGTCGTTGGAGACAACGTCCTGGACTGCGGAGCATTCGGATGAGACTGCGCCATCGGATGAGACCGTTGATCAGCACGCGACGGATATGGCGATCTTGGCGGATGCGTCGACGCATGTCATTCAGACTGAGGCAGAGAAATCGACAGGAGGCGTGTCCATGGTGATGTCGCGATTGTTTCAAAAGTTTTCTTCGCGGGCTCCTATGGATGAGCCATTGCCGACTCCGTCCTTTGATGACGGCGTGGTGTCTCCAGCACGTCCTGTCGCGCGCACTGCTGAACAACAGCGATCGGGAGAGAGTCAGACCGCTTCTGCAGAGTCTCGCTCTGAGGATGAGGTCACGTTGGATGATCTGGTCATCATTCGTATTCGCGCCGCTCGGACAGAGCACTTCGCAGCGCTTGATCTGCATACCGCATGCTTGCGTGCGGGTCTGCGATTTACGACAGATCAAGTGTATAGCCGCTATCCCTTAGATGATTCGCAACCCCCGTTGTTTACGTTGGTCAATGGCATTGAACCCGGTCTGTTTGAAGAGGAAGCACGGGCCATTGAAACGCCCTTGTTGGTCCTTTTTTCTGTGCTTAAGGATCAGTCAGATCCGGTGTTTGCGGTGACCGAAATGGTGACTGGGGCGCGGTCAATTGCGCGAACCATTGCTGGCGAAGTGCTTGATGATCAAGATCAACCGATTACCCGCGAATGGATTGATCTGGCGCGGGCACGGGCTGGACACTCGTCTTTAGCGCGATGACGACGGCGCGTGCGCGAATACAGCAGTTGGTCGCTGAGATTCAGGCGGCCGATCGCGCCTACCATGTCTATGACGACCCCATCCTCGGGGACAGTCAATACGATGCTTTGTTTGCTGAGTTGACGGCACTCGAGCGCGAGAACCCACAGTGGATCGATCCGCAATCACCAACCCAACGAGTCGGTGCGAAACCGGTTGGGGGATTCCAGGAAGTCAGGCACCAGATCCCGATGCTGTCGTTGGACAATGTGTTCTCGATTGAGGAATTCCGTGCCTTTGTGCAGCGCGTTCAGGATCGTCTCGAAACCTCGTCACCTATGGAGTGGGTGGCCGAGCCGAAACTGGACGGGTTAGCGCTGAGTATTCGCTACGAACAAGGGCAGCTCGTGCAGGCGGCCACACGAGGGGACGGGGAAACGGGGGAGGATGTCACGGCGAATGTCCGCACCATTGCATCAGTGCCCCTGCGCCTATCCGGGACACAGTGGCCCGAACACCTTGAGGTTCGTGGTGAAGTGATCATGAAGCGGCTTGCCTTTGAGCAGATGAATGCAGCGCTTGCAATGCGGGGTGAGAAGACCTTTGTGAATCCCAGAAATGCTGCAGCCGGCAGCCTGCGGCAGCTCGATCCAGCACTGGTCGCGACCCGACCACTGACCTTTTATGCCTACGGAGTCGGGGCCTTGAGTGCGTCGCTTGGACCAACGCATGACGCCGTGATGCAGGCCTTGCAAGCATTTGGGTTACCCGTAAATCCAGGCCGTCGCGTTGGTGATGCGGCCACCATGGAGGCCACCTATGCGGAGGTGTTGGCAGGCCGGGATGCAATGCCTTATGACATTGATGGACTGGTGGTGAAGGTAAATGCGCTGGCGACGCAGGCAGCGCTTGGGTTTGTGCAACGAGCCCCTCGCTTCGCAACGGCCTGGAAGTTTCCAGCGCAGGAGGCACGGACCACCCTGCTGGCGGTGGACTGTCAGGTGGGTCGCACAGGCGCCATTACCCCCGTTGCCCGGTTAGAACCCGTGTTTGTGGGTGGTGTGACGGTCTCCAATGCCACGCTCCATAATTTTGATGAGGTTGCCCGGCTCGATTGCAGGCCCGGCGACGCGGTGATCATTCGTCGTGCGGGTGATGTGATTCCACAAGTGGTTCGGGTCTTGGTTGAGTTGCGTGAGACCGCCTTGCCGCCCGTGAGCCGCCCGACGGCGTGTCCAGTGTGTCAGTCCCCCGTTGAGCAGGCGGACGGTGAAGCGGTATTGCGTTGTTCGGGTGGTTTGGTCTGTCGCGCGCAACGGTTAGAGCATTTCAAACACTTTGTCTCTCGTCGCGCGATGGATATCGAAGGCTTGGGTGAAAAACTGTTGTCCGCGTTGATTGATGCGGGCGTGCTGACCACGCCTGCAGATTTATATCGGCTCGAGGCATCACAACTGGAAGCGCTGGAGCGGATGGGGGCGAAGTCGGCCGCGAACGTCATTGCCGCGATTTCAGCCAGTCGTGAGACGACGCTGGCACGGTTTATCTATGCCTTAGGGATTCGTGATGTGGGTGAGGCAACCGCGGCGGCGCTTGCGACTCATTTTGGATCGCTTGAAGCGCTGAGTGCGGCCAGTGAGACAGCACTGTTAGCCGTGCCCGACGTGGGCCCAGTGGTTGCGCAGCATGTCATGCACTTTTTTGCAACGACGGCCAATCGCACAGTGATCGATGCGCTGCGAGCGGGGGGCGTGCACTGGCCTGATCCAATGCGGCTAGAGGCGACTGCACGTCCGCTGACCGGGCAAACGTGGGTCTTGACCGGAACGCTCGAACGGATGACGCGCGATGCTGCGGGGGATCGACTGCGGGATCTAGGAGCGAAAGTGGCGGGCTCGGTGAGTGCCAAGACCACCTGCGTGGTTG
>RFUY01000099.1 GCA_009922705.1 Gammaproteobacteria bacterium | reverse complement strand
TGCAAAATGCATCTAAGCGATCTTGCGCCTGCGCTTCTGTCACAGCCCACCGGTCGAGGTCGGATTCTGGTGTGATCGACAATGGCTCAAAGATGGGCACCAGGCCAGCCGCTTGCAGCGGTCTCGGCTGTAGAAAAGGCCCTTGGGCCAGCCGCTGATAGGTCTCGAGCCAGCGCTTTTTAAAGGGGCTGAACACGGTATAGGGCGTTCCCTGTGCAGTTAGCACCGAGCCCGGAGGAAGTAGGCAGAGGTCGTCATAGTCCAAGCAGATGATACCGCTGTCCGTGAGCCGTTGATGCACCGCCACGTCACGTCTTCGTTCAAGAATTTCATACTGCCGGTTGAAATGCACATGGGTGATCTTGAGTTGCTCACACAGGGTGAGCAATGTTTCGCTCGCGAGCTCAAACTCTGTGTTTTGGACGTACAACGGTACGTTCAGCTTTTGAAGCTGCTCAGCGAGTGCGTGTAACAGGGATTCGGTGTAGGCGAGGCGGTTTGGTCCGATCCCGAACGACGCCCACGTCTTTGGTGTCCGTTGGTAGACGGCCGTCACTGGATCACCCGTGGCACAGGCCGCTGCAAATGCCGCGTGATCAGTCGTTCGCAGGTCTTCTCGAAACCAAACCAAATGTTGTTGCATGCTGCCTCACGAGACGCCTCATGCGTACTTGATTAAGCGAACCTCCAGTTCAGTCAGTGAGTTTCAGACAATAGTGTGTTAAATACAAATCCGAACTGGTGTCTTCGTCCTACAACAATAATGGATACGCATGTGATGTTTGCCCGTTTCTTAGTTGGATTTAACTTGCTGCTGTTCGTGGCTTTAGCGCTCGGCACGCTCATCAATCCTGAGGCTGTGATGGCCTCTGTGGGACTGTCCGCAGTGACGGGGAGTGGGCTGATTGAGTTTCAGGTGTTGATCTCGGGGACCTTCTTTGGACTGGCGGCTCTGTTGGCGGGTGGTGCCTTTGCAGGCCGTAGCATGGCGCGTGTCCTCTCGGGACTCTTGACTTTGTATGTTACTTGGCTGATCGCACGACTGATCGCACTTTCATCCACGAGCCCAGATCAACGCGAGACGCTGCTGTTTTTGATATTCGAGGCGGCAATGATTGTGTTGTTGTTGCTTGCCAGCTATCTCGAAAAACGCTCTCGGCAACGGAGTATTTTTAGTCGCGATCTATAAGCCAGCCAGAATTCGATCGGCCACTTCCAAGCCGCTTAAATAGGCCCCCTCACAGCGGCCACCCGCTAAGCCGTCCCCGCACGCCCACAGTCCTGGTGCAAGTTGTACCGCGCCTTTTTGCGCCGTTCGGTCTGGATTGGCAGGTCTGGCAAAGCGCCATCGATGGGCCAAAACAGGCGTCGCTGCAAAGTTCAGTTGGTCTTCAAGCGCTTGACACAGATGTTGTCCGACAACCTCTGGAGAGTCCTCTAAATGCTGTTGGCTAAATGCCGGTGCGCTATGGCAGACCCAGTAGGACGAATTGCGCCGAGGTCGCGAGCCTTCTCGACTGATGAAATCAAACCACTGGCCATCACCGAAGGCTGCATCCAGAGGCTGGCCATCGTCTGTGAGGAGCTGGGAGGTACTGTGGACCACCGCAGTCCAGGTTGGCAGGGACTGAAAGCCATGCACCATGGTGTGTAGCGTGGGATCTGGTAGCAGGTCGCGGAGCTGTTCAAGCGGCGCAGTGATGACGACATGACGCGCAGTCCATGCAGTCGTGCTCGTGACGACCTGCCAGCCGTCACCGACATTCGAGACGGATTCGACACGCTGTTGCGTATCAATTTCAAGATCATCCGCTAAAAATCGAGCAAACGCGTTCATGTAGGGTACGCCGAGATAGCGGAGCTCCGTATCTGGAGAGAAAACCAACCCTTGCGCGGTTAACTTGCCCATTCGAGGCGACCAAACGGCGACTGCCTGGGCGGCCATGGCATCCTCGAGAACCGCATGAAATCGAGGGTCACGCGCGGTCATGAACTGCGCGCCAATGTCTGCGCGTGCGCCCTCAAGCCGCTTGCTGGCGAGACGTCCCCCGGGACCTCGACTTTTCTCGACCAGTCGCATGTTCGTCATTCCATGCGCTTGCAATGTCCGCGCAACCGCTAACCCAGAGAGGCCAGCACCAATGATGAGAACGTCGAGTGTCATGCGAGATGCCTAAATTAGGGGTTCGGATTTATCATGATGCCTATATAGTGTTGGAACAAGACTACACAGGGCAATCACATGACACAGGTAACTGTTACTGAAGCGGCACAAACCTACCTCAAATCGTTGTTAGATAAGCAGGAGTGTGAGGGAATCGGTGTGCGTCTCTTCGTTTCTCAACCCGGGACCACCTATGCGGAAACCTGTCTCGCTTATTGCCGTCCTGGCGAAGAAAAGCGAGACGATGAGCAGGTTCAGCTGAATGGCTTTATTGCGTATCTCGATCAACCGAGTTTGCCGTACCTTGACGAAGCGGTTGTCGACTACGTGGCCGATAAGTTGGGCGGGCAGTTGACGATCAAAGCGCCGAAGGCGAAACAACCAACGGTTGCATTTGATGGTCCAATTGAGACGCAGATCGTCTCGATTCTGACCACTGAAGTGAATCCCAGCTTGGCGTCACACGGTGGCGAAGTGCGATTGATTCGGTTGGAAGATGATGTCGCGATTTTACAATTCGGGGGTGGATGTCAGGGCTGTTCAGCCGTCGATATGACCCTCAAGGATGGCGTAGAGCGCACATTGATGGAGCGAATCCCTGAACTCAAGGGCGTCCGTGATGTGACCGACCACAGTCAGCGTGAAAACGCGTATTACCGCTAGTGCCAAGGATTGCGGCTCAGGTCAAGGACATCGAGCAAATCATTGACGATGTCCGCGCCTTCTTGCGCGTGCCGACCCCAGACGCTTGGGTTGTGTGTGCCAGCGCGCCAGAGCGGTTAAACGACCTCCTGGTGGACCATGCAAATTGTGAATATAAGGCTGCGGCAACAGGGATGGCGCTATTAAGCCGGTACCGGCATCTTCCTAATTTGCAACAACTGATGGCGCGCCTGGTCCGCGAGGAGATGCTGCATTACGAGCAGGTGCTTGCGCTGATGGCCCGGTTTCAATGCCCCGTCTATCCCTTAAGTGCGTCCCGCTATGCGGCGAGTTTACATCAATCGATTCGGAGGGACGCCACCGGGCGATTGGTGGACACGCTCGTCGTCGGCGCGATTGTCGAGGCGCGCTCCTGTGAACGGTTTGCTGCGCTGTATCCCAGTTTGCCGGAACCGTTGAGCCGATTTTATCGAGGGCTTCTTCGCTCCGAGGGCAGACATTACCGAGACTATTTAGCGCTTGCCCATGAACAGGCGACAGCGGACGAGATTCAATCTCGTTTAGCGGTATTTTTGGCGGAGGACGCTCGGTTGATTACCAGTCCTGACCCTCAGTTTAGATTCCATTCAGGAGCGCCAAGCCGCCAAGTCGCGGTGGCCTGAATCGAGTGGAGGTCTGCGTGACAGAGGACCTGCTCAACGCGACAGGCGTCAGCTGTGTCGATCAGTCGAAGCACGGTGACCGACTCATGCCAGTCTGAAGTGACTGCCCGGACGTAGTGTGCCAAGCGATGCAGCTGCGGTCGATGCGTGTGTCCATGCACGACCAGCTGTGCGCCACAGGCAAGGGCTTCGATCTCTATCGCCTGTTCGCTGACATCGAGAATTGTCGCCGATGCCGCTGCTTGGCTCCGTTGGCTTTCTTGCCGCATCTGTTTGGCGATTTTACGGCGATGCGATAGCGGTTGCGCCAGAAAAGTCGCCTGCCAAGTACTGGAGCGAACGTCCTGTCTGAATGCTTGGTACGTCCGATCCTCAGTACACCATTCGTCCCCATGGCGCACCAAGACAGTCAGTCCGCAATTGAGCCGTTGTATCGGCGTTAATTCGTTCCATCCACAGGTTTGCCGAAAATGTTCGCCAACCAGAAAGTCTCGATTCCCAGGAATCCAGAAAATCGGGTAAGGCTGTGTTCTGAAAAAATCGGCGAGTGCTAGATCGGGCGCGTCGGCCCCATCATCGCCAACCCAGGCCTCGAACAAGTCGCCTAAGATCCATAATTGATCGAAGGACTCACGCGCGAGCAGTGTGCGAACCCGCGCATACGCCTCCGGGTGCTCAGGATCGAGGTGTAAGTCAGAGATGACGAGCGTGGTGGTCACACAATCGAGGCTTTAGTGATGATCACATCGTCTACTGGAACATCCGAATGTCCAGCGCGTCGCGTGGTTTCGACAACCCGAATAGCATCCAAGGTATCCATCCCATCATAGACGCGGCCGAACACACAGTAGCCCCAACCATCGCGCGATTCGGAACGGAAATTCAAGAAATCGTTGTCGACCACATTGATAAAGAATTGGGCGGTTGCAGAATGTGGGTCCATGGTGCGCGCCATTGCCAGCGTGCCCCGGTTATTCGCGAGGCCATTGTTCGCTTCATTCTGGATGGGTGCGCGCGTCGCCTTCTCCTGCATTCCTGGTTCGAACCCACCCCCTTGAATCATAAAGCCATCGATCACGCGGTGAAAAATTGTGTTGTCATAAAAGCCATCTTCAACGTATTGCTTGAAGTTGGCAGTGGTCGCGGGCGCATCTGTCTCGAACAGCTCGATAGTGATATTCCCCAGAGTGGTTTCCATTAAAATCACGTGTCATCTCTCCTGAATACATGCATGTCGTGAAAAAGGACCCTATCATACCGGCTCACTTAGGGAAGCACCTGTGACGTTACAAATATTTGATACCTTGGCCCGGGGCAAGCGGCCGTTTGATCCACGCGAGCCAGGCAAGATCGGGCTGTATGTTTGTGGGATGACTGTCTATGACCGTTGTCATCTTGGTCATGGCCGGGTGATGGTGGCCTTCGATGTCATTGTGCGCTACCTGCGGGCGATCGGGTATGCGGTGCAATACGTCCGGAATATTACCGACGTCGACGACAAGATTTTCGCCCGAGCAGCAGAGCGGGGAATCCCGTTTACTGAGCTGACAGCAGAGATGATTGATGCGATGCACGCTGATGAACGCTCTCTGAACTGTTGCCCTCCGGATGTTGAGCCTCGAGCAACACAGCACATCGAACACATGTTGGTGTTGATCACACTGCTCGTCGCGAAGGGCGCTGCTTACCAAGGCGCGTCTGGAGATGTGTACTTCCGGGTCAGTGCATTTCCAGACTATGGAAAGCTGAATAACCGAAAACTTGAGGACATGGTTGCGGGAGCCCGCGTCCAGGTGGCCGATGACAAGGAGCATCCTGCGGACTTTGTGTTATGGAAGCGAGCCAAGGCGCATGAGGCGTTCTGGGAAAGCCCTTGGGGACCCGGACGACCCGGATGGCACATTGAGTGCTCGGCGATGAGTATGGAAGTGCTTGGAAAGCATTTCGACATCCACGGCGGGGGACCCGATCTGAAGTTCCCGCATCATGAAAACGAAATTGCGCAATCCGAGGCAGCTACCGGTTGTCGTTTCGCGAACTATTGGATGCATGCCGGTCCAGTCCGGGTCAATGATGAGAAAATGTCAAAGTCACTGGGCAATTTCGTCACGTTAGATGCGTTGTTTTCACGGCATGATCCGGCTGTGATTCGACTGTTTTTGCTACAAAGCCACTATCGCAGCGCCATCTCGTTTACCGAAGAGGCCTTGATTCAGGCAGATACTGCGTATCTGCGCTTACT
>RFUY01000098.1 GCA_009922705.1 Gammaproteobacteria bacterium | reverse complement strand
GACACCTGTGTTCCCAACCCACATGGCCGATCTTATGCCCTTTCTTCCCAGCGCCCAGTGTCAGGGAAACGCACTCTTTCAGGGGCTCTCAATTGATTCTCGGCGACTGTTGCCTGGCAACCTGTTTATCGCACTGAACGGCGCTCGCAATGGCCATGCCTTTTTGCAGGCTGCGGCTGAGGCGGGTGCTGCGGGCGCGATTGTGAGCGAACCGTCTACGCTCTTGCCAACGATTCTTGTGGAGAATACACAGCGTGCTTTAGAACGACTTGGGGTTGCCTATCGAGCCCAGTATCAAGGCTTGGTACTTGCGCTGACGGGGAGTCAAGGCAAGACCAGTACGCGGGGCTTTTTGGGCGCCATCATGCAGGCCGCCGTCGAAGACCCCGATGCGGTGCTGGTGACTCGTGGGAATTTAAATAATCACCTTGGCGTGCCGCTGACGCTCTCGCGCTTAACCGAGAAGACTGAAGTCGCCGTCTTCGAGTTGGGCGCTAGCGCTGTTGGCGATATTCGACAGTTGGGTCAGTGGGTCCGCCCACACATCGGCTGCGTTCTCAATGCGCGAGACGCCCATTTAGAGAGCTTTGGATCCTTGGCCAACATTGTTCGCGGAAAAGGCGAATTAATCGATTGCGTGTCGTTGACAGGAACAGTGGTCTTGCCTGCTGACGAACCCGCATTTTCGCAATGGAAGACACAGGTGGGCTCGCGGAATGTCTGGACCTTTGGTCAGGCGTCTGGCGACGTTCGGTATACCCCATTGTCAGATCGTGATGCGGAATTCATCACGCCGCTTGGCGTTGCTGAGGTGCGCCTGCCAACCATTGGACGGCACTTCATGGCCAATGCTGCGGCGGCCATTGCGATGGCCATGGCGGCCGATGCTGATCTCGAGACCTGTGTGCAAGGCTTAGCGTCTGCTGTCATCGAACCTGGTCGGATGACGCCAATGCAAGGGCTCAATGGTCACCTGGTGGTGGATGACACGTACAACGCAAGTCCCCAAGCGGTCCGTGCAGCCATTGATTGGCTCTCAGGGCAGTCGGGTGAGCGACTCTTGATTTTGGGTGGTTTAGCCGAGTTAGGGGATGCCAGTGAGCAACTGATGGCTGAGCTGGGACGTTATGCCCAGGCTGCTGGGATCGACCATCTCATCACCTGTGGCGCCGGTCATCCCATCGGTCGAGAGATCGCTGGCGTGCGCCACTTTGAGACAGTTGATGACCTCTGTGCCGCCTGTGCCGAGCTTCCAGAGGCTTCGGTCACGCTTGTCAAAGGGTCGCGGTCCGCACAGATGGATCGTGTTGTAGATGCATTGACGGGTCGAGCAGGGGGACTGCACTGATGTTGCTCTGGATTGCGCAGTGGTTGAGTGTGTCGGAACCGGCGTTCGCGGTCTTTCAGTATCTGACATTACGCGCAATTTTAGGGGTCCTGACGGCCTTGTTGATAGCGCTCTGGCTTGGCCCTTGGGTCATTCGCACCCTCGAGCGCAAGCAGATTGGGCAATCTGTCCGCCGCGATGGACCACAGTCGCACCTCTCGAAGCAAGGCACGCCAACCATGGGTGGTGTGCTGATCTTGGTGTGTATTGTGCTGTCGACCCTGTTGTGGGGCGATTTATCCAACCGCTACATCTGGGTTGCACTGGCGGTACTGGTCGGATTTGGCGCCGTGGGTTGGATCGATGACTGGAAAAAAGTGGTCGAGAAAAATGCAAAAGGACTGTCGGCACGCGCAAAGTATCTCGCGCAGTCATTGATCGGTCTTGGGGCGGCTTTGGTGCTGTTCTTCTATGCGACAACGCCGGCAGAAACCACGCTCATCGTTCCATTTTTCAAAGATGTGTTGATCCCGCTGGGCGGCTTCAGTGTGGTGTTGACCTACTTCGTAATTGTCGGCTCCTCAAACGCAGTCAATCTCACTGACGGACTCGATGGGTTGGCGATTCTTCCGACGGTCTTGGTCGCGGGTGCACTCGGTGTTTTTGCCTATTTGACCGGCAATGCCGTGTTTTCGAACTACCTCTACATCCCTTACATCCCAGGCACTGGGGAGTTGGTGGTGTTCTTGGGTGCGATGGTTGGCGCTGGATTTGGATTTTTGTGGTTCAACACCTATCCCGCCCAGGTCTTTATGGGCGATGTCGGTGCACTCGCGCTCGGTGCAGCCCTCGGCGTTGTGGCGGTGATGGTTCGCCAAGAACTGGTGCTGTTCATCATGGGTGGGATCTTTGTGCTGGAAACGGTGTCGGTCATGATGCAAGTGGCAAGCTATAAGCTGACAGGGCGTCGCTTGTTCCGCATGGCGCCTATTCACCATCACTTTGAACTCAAAGGTTGGCCCGAGCCGCGTGTGATTGTTCGGTTCTGGATTATTTCCGTCATGTTAGTGCTGGTCGGTTTGGCCACGCTAAAGCTGAGGTAGTGATGGAGTTAATCGCGCGCAATCAACGACTGATCATTGGCGCTGGACCCACCGGGCTCGCGATCGCTCGGCACTTCACGGAGCTCGGTGTGCACTTTGCGATGGCCGATACGCGAACTGATGGGCAACTCCTGCAGGCGGTCCATGCGCTGTCTCCCAATATTGACTGCCGATTGGGACCGCTCGACCCTCAGTGGCTGACTACCTTTGATGAGGTTGTTGTCAGCCCCGGTGTCCCACCGACGACGCCTGGATTGGCTGAGGCAGAGGTGCCTAAGATTTCCGATATCCAACTGTTTCGTCGGGCGTGGCCAACCACCGCTCCACTGGTCGCGATCACTGGATCCAATGCGAAATCAACAGTGACGACGCTTGTTGGCGATATCTTACAGGCGGCCGGTCGAGCTGCGGTGGTGGGTGGAAATTTGGGCCCGCAAGCGTTGGATTTACTGGGTGATGCGCCTGCAGAGGCTGTCGCCGTCCTGGAGTTATCGAGCTTTCAATTGGCTCGGACAATACAGCTGCAAGCAGATGTCGCGACGGTGCTGAATATGTCAGCAGATCACCTCGATTGGCACGGATCGATGGTGAATTACCACCGCGACAAGCACCGAATCTTTCAAGGTGTGAAATCGATCGTCGTCAATGCAGAAGATCCGCTCAGTCAGCCGCTGGTCCCCGATCACACGCCAACCACCCGGTTTGCCGTGCAGAGTCCTGATTTCCATCGCTTTGGGATTTTGGAGACGCCAGAGGGTCCATGGATCGCTTGCGGCACTGAACGCTGGATGCCGGTGTCGACGCTGCGGATGCCAAGTCGGCACATGCTGCAAAATACCATGGCCGCTTGCGCGATCGTCCAACGCCTCGGCGTCGGACCGGAGGCCGCTGCGCACGCAGTGGCTCAATTTGAAGGTTTAAGTCATCGCATGCAGCCGGTCGCTGAGCGACGCGGAGTGCTGTTCATTGATGACTCAAAGGGTACCAATGTCGGGGCCTCGATTGCTGCCATGCAGAGTGCGTCTGCTTCGAGTCGCCCTTTGGTTCTGCTCGCCGGCGGTGATGCCAAGGGCGCAGATGCCAGTGACTGGGCGCAGTGGGCACGGCGCTTATGTGTTGTCGTACACACCTATGGTCGCGATGGACGCGCGCTCGCAGAGGCCATTGGTCAGACCGCGCGGGTCCACTCAGATCTTGCGACCGCGTTTGCGGCTGCTGTGGCGGATGCGACCCCTGGAAGCACGGTGCTGTTGAGTCCCGCCTGCGCGAGTTTGGATCAGTACCCAAATTACATGGCGCGTGGTCGCCACTTTATCGCGCTTGTGGAGGCCCTCGCATGATCAGTCGGGCTCAATTTGGGGAGATAAAGCCACTCGGCCAGCCGGATTTGGGTCTTGTCTTGGCCGGGCTCAGTCTTGCCTTTCTGGGGCTGCTCATGGTGGCCTCGAGCTCCATTGAAGTGGCCTCTGATCGCCACGGTGCGCCATTTAGCTTTGCCATCAAACACGGCATTTTTTTGGTGATTGCACTCATTGCGGGTGCAATCACCTTTTTAGTTCCGACCAAGTGGTGGTATCGCTCTGCCACGGTCTTCCTTGCCTTGTCGCTGGTATTGCTTGCGTTGGTCTTGATCCCCGGCATCGGTCTTGAGGTGAAAGGGGCGCGGCGTTGGCTCAACTTGGGTGTGATTAACCTGCAGCCTTCAGAAATCGCCAAGTTCACCATGATGCTCTATTTGGCCGCCTACCTGGTCCGTCGGCTCGAAGAAGTGCGTACGCAGTGGATGGGTTTTGTGAAACCCATGGTTGTGGTGGGGTTGATTGCCGCCTTGCTCTTAGCCGAACCTGACTTCGGCACCTTGATGTTGATCGTCCTTGCGGTGATGGGGGTGTTGTTGCTTGCGGGAGCGCCCTTTACCCAGTACGTCATGATTGTGGTGGCTGTGGTGGTGGGTCTTGCCGCGCTTGCGATTATCGAGCCCTACCGGATTCAGCGATTTAATGTGTTGCTGGACCCTTGGAACGATCGTCTAGGGGCGGGCTATCAGATCACCCAGGCGCTGCTGGCCTTTGGTCGGGGAGGCTGGTTCGGCCTCGGTCTTGGGAACAGTGTGCAGAAGTTGTTCTATCTCCCCGAAGCGCACACTGACTTTGTCTTTGCGATCCTGGCGGAAGAATTGGGTCTCATTGGTGCGTTATCGACCTTGGGGTTGATGTCGATTCTGGTCTGGCGGGGTCTTCTCATCGGCCGTCGTGCGGAGCGCGATGGACGCCATTTTGCGGCCTATTTGTGCTACGGATTGGTCCTGATTATCGGCCTGCAAATGTTGGTGAATTTAGCCGTGAATGTGGGGATTGCGCCGACGACCGGATTAACACTTCCGCTGATGAGTTACGGCGGCAGCTCCCTGCTGGTCACGGTGGCGAGTCTCGGCGTGATTGCTCGGATCAGCGCCGACTCCGTCCGGGAGGGCCGTCGATGAGTGGCGCAGTCTTGATCATGGCAGGCGGTACTGGCGGCCATATCTTCCCAGGTTTGGCTGTCGCGGCTGCACTCCGCGCTCGGGGCGATGAGGTGCACTGGATGGGTGGTACCTATGGGCTAGAGGCCCGACTGGTCCCAGAGGCAGGATTGCCATTGCATGCACTGAGTGTGCGAGGACTGCGGGGACAGCATGGTCTGATGCGACTGCTGTCTCCCTTCAAATTGGTCTGGGCCACACTTCAGGCCGTCTGGCATCTGTCTCGGTTAAAGCCGCGTGTCTGTGTGGGCTTTGGTGGCTACCCCGCTGCGCCTGGGGGTGTGGCTGCACGGCTATTGCGTGTCCCACTGATCGTGCATGAGCAAAACGCAATTGCGGGGATGACCAATCGCGTGTTGTCGCGTTGGGCACGTCGGGCGGCAACCGCATTCCCGAACGCATTGCCCGGCGCTCAGTGGGTGGGGAACCCAGTCCGTCAGGGGTTTGAGGCACTTGGATTGTCGCGGGTCGCCCAGGGGCATCAGTGTGGCACCTCGATTCGTGTGCTGATCGTTGGCGGTAGTCAAGGGGCACGCGTGTTTAATCGCGAGTTACCTGAGATCTTGGCGCCGCTGATCCAGCGCTATGGGATCACCGTTCGCCACCAAACTGGCGCTGCGCTCTGTGATGCGGTCCAGGCACACTATGCGGCCTTGGGGGTGACCGCACAGGTCGAGGCCTTTATCCACGATATGGTTGCTGCCTATGCGCAAGCGGATCTCGTGATTGCGCGTTCTGGTGCTTTGACTGTCTCTGAATTAGCCGCGGCAGCAATGCCCGCGATCCTGGTTCCATTTCCGTCCGCGGTGGATGATCATCAAATGCGTAATGCGCAGTGGCTTGTAGAGGCTGGCGCTGCCATTCTCGTTCCAGAACCAGAGATTTCGACGGTTGCCGCAGCGGTTGAGCGACTGATCCTGCAACCTGAACAGTTCACCGTAATGTCGCGTGCGGCGCGTGCCGTTGCCACCCCGGATGCTGTCGATCAGATGCTCACGTTGATTGATGAGGTGGCCCATGGTTAACCGGATGGGTCGAGTGCATGCCATTCATCTGATTGGGATCGGTGGCGTTGGCATGAGTGGGATTGCCGAGGTGCTGATTAACCT
>RFUY01000097.1 GCA_009922705.1 Gammaproteobacteria bacterium | reverse complement strand
ATGGCTGTGCATTTGCCATTAACGCTGGAAGCGCAACTTGAAGCGCGTGCGCTGATGATGTCGACCAACAACATTTTGTCGCCAGCCAACGGTGAGCCGATCATCGTGCCGTCTCAAGACGTGGTGTTGGGTTTGTATTACATGACCCGTGAGCGGATCAATTCCAAAGGCGAAGGCATGGTCTTCGCGGATCTGGATGAGGTTGCGCGTGCGTATGGTGCGGGTGCTGTGCACTTGCAGGCACGCATTAAGGTGCGTATCGATGAGTCGGTCATTGATGCTGATGGCGAGACCACACATTCGACTCGCGTGGTTGAGACCACTGTGGGTCGTGCGCTCCTGTTTGCAATTGTTCCGGCTGGTTTGCCGTTCTCCGTGGTCGATCAGAATATGACCAAGAAGGCGATTTCTCGGTTGATCAACGCGTGCTATCGCCGCGTCGGTCTGAAAGAGACCGTGATCTTCGCAGATCAGTTGATGTACATGGGCTTCTCCTACGCAACGCGCTCTGGGTCCTCAATCGGTGTGAACGACTTCGAAATTCCAGAAGAAAAGGCGCTCATCATTGGTGAAGCCGATGCACAGGTGAAAGAAATCGAAGATCAGTTTGCCTCAGGTCTTGTGACCCAAGGTGAGAAGTACAACAAAGTGATCGACATCTGGGCACGTGCCAACGATTTGGTTGCCAAGAAGATGATGGAGCGTATCGGGAAAGAAGCGGCGGTTGATGCCGAGGGGAAAGCAGTCCTTCAGGACTCCTTCAACTCTGTCTTCATGATGGCTGACTCCGGTGCTCGAGGCTCTGCCGCACAGATTCGGCAGTTGGCCGGGATGCGGGGTTTGATGGCGAAGCCTGATGGCTCGATCATTGAGACACCGATTACTGCAAACTTCCGCGAGGGGTTGTCGGTACTGCAGTACTTTATCTCTACGCACGGTGCCCGGAAGGGTCTTGCGGACACCGCCTTGAAGACAGCGAACTCTGGGTATTTGACCCGGCGACTGGTGGATGTCGCCCAGGATCTGGTGATTACAGATCATGACTGCGGAACCACAGACGGGCTGCGTATGACGCCCTTGATCGAAGGTGGTGACGTGGTTGTTCCGCTGGCGACTCGGATCTTGGGTCGTGTGGCGGCACAGGACGTGCTGAAGCCGGGATCAGATGAGATCGCGATCGAAGCGGGAACCCTGATTGATGAGCGTCTGGCTGAGCAAGCAGAGATGTGGGGGATCGATGAGCTGGTGGTGCGGAGTCCGATCACCTGTGAGGTCCGCTATGGGGTGTGCTCGAAGTGCTATGGACGCGATCTTGGGCGTGGCCATTTGGTGAACGTCGGTGAGGCCATCGGCGTTATCGCGGCACAGTCGATCGGTGAGCCAGGGACGCAGTTGACCATGCGGACATTCCACATCGGGGGTGCTGCAAGCCGAGCTTCGGCATCGGATCGGATTGAGGTGAAGCATGGTGGTTCTGTTCGTTTGCATAACCTGAAGTGGGTTGAACGGATTAATGGCGATCTCGTGGCTGTCTCACGGTCAGGAATGCTCGGGATTGCGGATGAGCAAGGTCGCGAGCGTGAGTCGTACAAGCTTCCGTATGGCGCCTTAATCACTGTCCGTGAAGGTCAGACGGTCGACGCAGGAACTGTTGTCGCAAGCTGGGATCCACACACCCATCCGATCATCGCTGATCGCGCGGGGATCGTGCGGTATCAAAGCTTTGAAGATGGCATCACCGTGAAGCGTCAGACGGATGAGCTCACTGGCTTGGCGAGCTTCGAAATCATTGATGAAAAAGATCGCCCAGCAGCCGGGAAGGACCTGAAAGCAGGGATCCTGCTCTATGCGAAGGGTGCGGCGATTACGGATGAGCCAATCGCGCACTTCCAATTACCTGGTGGCGCTTTGGTGTTCTTGGAAGATGGGGCAACCATCGATGCCGGATCGATTATTGCGAGGATTCCGCAAGAGTCCTCGAAGACCCGCGACATTACTGGGGGTCTCCCACGTGTTGCAGACTTGTTCGAAGCCCGGAAGCCGAAGGAATCCTCGATTCTTGCTGAGGTCTCTGGTCACGTGTCGTTTGGCAAAGAAACCAAGGGCAAGATTCGGTTGGTCATTGCACCTGAGGATGGTTCAGATCCGATTGAGTTGTTGATTCCAAAATGGCGTCAGCTGAACGTGTTCGACGGCGAACAAGTCCAACGTGGCGAAGTGATCTCTGATGGTCCGTCGAACCCGCATGACATTCTGCGATTGCTCGGTGTGAGCGAGTTGGCGAAATACATCACCAACGAAATCCAAGAAGTGTATCGACTTCAAGGGGTTGTGATTAACGACAAGCATATCGAGGTCATCATTCGGCAGATGCTGCGGAAAGTCGAAGTGTCGCAAATCGGCGACTCGATCTTCATCGCCGGGGATCAAGTGGAATACAACCACATGCTGGAAGAAAACGATCGGCTCCGGGTTGAAGGTGGGATCGAGGCGAAGTACGAGCGACTGCTGCTCGGGATTACGAAGGCCTCTTTGGCGACAGAGTCCTTTATCTCTGCGGCTTCCTTCCAGGAAACCACACGCGTATTGACTGAGGCTGCTGTCACAGGCAAGGCCGACAGTCTCCGTGGTCTAAAGGAAAACGTGGTTGTGGGTCGATTGATCCCAGCCGGAACTGGATTGGCGTATCACGCAGAACGGAAGCGTCGTCGTGCAGAGCATGGCGGGGACGAGGTCCGTGTTTCAGCGGCGGAAGTGGCTGAAGCACTGAGTCGTGAAATCGCCGAAATGGGAATGCAGGCGTCTGAGTCCGCGGAGTAATTGCTCCGCGGCTTGACTGCGTTCGTGGGCGCACCTATCATCGCGCCCTATTTTTTTGCAATGGATGTTTGGGAGATTGCCAATGGCAACCATTAACCAGCTTGTACGGAAGCCCCGCAAGCAGAAGATCGTCAAAACTGACGTACCTGCCCTGCAGGCTTGCCCGCAACGTCGCGGCGTCTGTACTCGCGTTTATACCACCACACCGAAGAAGCCAAACTCGGCACTGCGTAAGGTGTGTCGTGTGCGCTTAACCAATGGGTTTGAAGTGACCTCTTATATCGGCGGTGAAGGCCATAACCTGCAGGAGCACTCCGTTGTGCTGATCCGCGGCGGTCGTGTGAAAGACTTGCCGGGTGTGCGCTATCACACCGTGCGTGGTGCGTTGGATACCTCTGGTGTTAACGATCGCCGTCAAGGTCGGTCGAAGTACGGTGCAAAACGCCCTAAAAAATAATTGTCATTGATTTGTCATCAAAGTTGCAGAGTATGGCTCGCCATACTCAGTAAGGCCGGGCATGTCCCGGAGTGACCTGAAGAAAGAAGGAAAGAATCATGCCTAGACGTCGCGTCCCCCTGAAGCGGGAAATCCTGCCAGATCCTAAATTCCACGATCAAACGCTTGCGAAGTTCATTAACCACGTCATGGAAAGTGGAAAGAAATCCATTGCTGAATCCATTGTCTATGGCGCCTTGGATCGTGTGAAAGAAAAGATTGGCGGAGATCCGATTGATGCGTTCAACACGGCGCTTGAGAACATTGCACCAATGGTGGAAGTGAAGTCTCGTCGTGTCGGTGGTGCCACTTATCAGGTGCCGGTCGAAGTGCGTCCAAGTCGCCGTACGGCCTTGGCAATGCGCTGGTTGGTGGAATACGCCCGTAAGCGCGGTGAGAAGTCCATGCAAGCGCGGTTGGCTGGTGAAATCCTTGATGCCGTTGAAAGCCGTGGCGCGGCTGTGAAGAAGCGCGAAGACGTGCATCGGATGGCTGAAGCGAACAAGGCCTTCTCGCATTTCCGTTTCTAATTTGAATTGACTGTTGCCGGCGTCGCCGGCTTTTTGGAGAAGAACTGTGGCACGTACCACCCCAATCAACCGCTATCGCAACATCGGGATCTGCGCGCACGTGGATGCCGGAAAGACCACCACGACCGAGCGCATTCTGTTTTACACCGGTGTGAACCATAAGATCGGTGAAGTGCATGATGGCGCGGCCACAATGGACTGGATGGCGCAAGAGCAGGAGCGTGGCATTACCATTACCTCGGCTGCGACCACCGCATTTTGGGCTGGGATGGATCAGCAGTTCGATAAACACCGGATTAACATCATCGATACGCCGGGTCACGTGGATTTCACCATTGAAGTAGAGCGGTCAATGCGTGTGCTCGATGGCGCAGTCGTTGTGTTCTGTGCGTCCTCTGGGGTTGAACCGCAATCGGAAACGGTCTGGCGTCAAGCAGACAAGTACCGTGTGCCTCGGATTTGCTTTGTGAACAAGATGGACCGTGATGGCGCAGACTTCATGCGTGTGGTCGGACAGGTGAAGAATCGTCTGGGCGCGAATCCTGTGCCAATTCAGGTTGCTGTTGGCGCAGAAAAAGACTTCAAAGGTGTCGTGGATTTGGTGAAGAACAAGTTCATCGCTTGGAACGAGGATGATCAGGGAACCACATTCAGTTATGAGGCGGTACCCGCGTCAGTCGCAGACGCCGTAGCGACCTATCGCGAGCAAATGATTGAAGCGGCCGCTGAAGGCTCTGAGGAGCTGATGGAGAAATATCTCGAAGGCGGTGAGTTGACAGAAGCAGAGATCAAATTGGGTCTGCGTAATCGGACCATTGCGCGTGAGATTGTACCTTGCTTGTGCGGGACGGCCTTTAAGAATAAGGGTGTTCAGGCGATGTTAGATGCGGTCGTGGATTATCTGCCTGCGCCTGATGAAGTCGAAGCGATCCGCGGTTTAGTCGATGACGAGCGCGAAGAAGTCCGTGAGGCGAGTGATGAAGCGCCGTTCGCAGCGCTTGCGTTTAAGATTGCAACGGACCCGTTTGTTGGGACCTTGACATTTTTCCGCGTGTACTCTGGCGTCCTGAATGGCGGCGACTCAGTCTTAAACAGTGTCAAGGGCAAGAAAGAGCGTGTCGGTCGAATGGTGCAAATGCACGCGAACACACGTGAAGAGATTAAGGAAGTCAGAGCGGGAGACATCGCCGCGGCGATCGGACTCAAAGACGTGACAACAGGGGACACCTTGTGCGCGCTGGATAAGCCGATTGTTCTTGAGCGGATGGAATTCCCAGAGCCTGTGATTTCGTTGTCGGTCGAGCCGAAGTCAAAGGCGGATCAAGAAAAAATGGGTGTTGCGCTGGGTAAATTAGCGCAAGAGGACCCTTCCTTCCGTGTGAAGACAGACGAAGAGACGGGGCAAACGATCATTTCTGGCATGGGTGAGCTTCACCTCGACATCATCGTTGATCGGATGCGTCGCGAATTCAATGTGGAATGTAATGTCGGGGCGCCACAAGTGTCCTATCGTGAGTGCATTCGCAAGTCTGTTGAGGTTGAAGGGAAGTTTGTGCGCCAGTCCGGCGGTCGTGGTCAATATGGCCATGTCTGGGTTCGCATTGAGCCGTTGCCATTAGACGGTGAAGCAAACTTCGAGTTTGTAAACGCGATCGTGGGTGGGGTGGTTCCAAAAGAATACATTCCTGCGGTGTCCAAAGGGATTGAAGAGCAGATGGGGAATGGCGTGTTGGCCGGATTCCCATTGCTTGGCGTTCGGGCCACCTTGTTTGATGGGTCTTACCACGAAGTGGATTCCAACGAAATGGCATTCAAAATCGCCGGCTCGATGGCCATGAAGAAAGGGGCCTTGGAAGCGAAGCCAGCGCTGCTTGAGCCGATCATGAAGGTTGAGGTGGTGACGCCTGAAGAAAACATGGGGGACGTCATCGGTGACCTGAACCGCCGTCGTGGGCTGATTCAGGGGATGGATGATGGTGTGGGTGGCGTAAAGCTAGTCCGTGCCGAGGTCCCGCTCGCAGAAATGTTTGGGTACGCAACCGATCTGCGTGGATTCACGCAGGGACGTGCGTCCTACAGTATGGAATTTGCGAAATACGCCGAAGCACCGCAAAGCATCGCAGAAGAAGTAATTAAGAAAAACGCCTAATACGGGCTTAATCGGAGACTTGAGTAATGGCAAAAGAGAAGTTTGAGCGCAGCAAGCCGCACGTAAACGTGGGGACGATTGGACACGTTGACCATGGGAAGACGACGTTGACGGCGGCGTTGACG
>RFUY01000096.1 GCA_009922705.1 Gammaproteobacteria bacterium | reverse complement strand
ATCACCGACGACATTCGGGCAATGTACGCGCACTACGGTACGCAGCCACGCTTGGGTAAGAAGCCGGCTCTGTTATTGATTGATCTTTATAACCTGTCATACAAAGGTGGGGATAAGCCGGTCAGAGAACTACTAGAAACCAATCCAAGTGGCTGCGGGGAGCATGCCTACAAGGCGATTGCTCCAACGCAAGCCCTTATTCAGCTGTTTCGGGAACGTCAGTTACCGGTCATCTATTCAACACGACTCTGGTCCGCGCACAGTGAAGGCGTGCATTCCACCCAACGCCAGCGCAAAGCGCTCACAGAAGACGACTATGCGATTTACGAGGCGTTCAAGCCTGAGCGACAAGACACTATCATTTACAAACCACGCGCAAGTGTCTTCTTCGAAACACCCATGGCGGCGACCATCCAGGAACTCGGTGTCGATTCTTTAGTGATCGCCGGTGAGAGCACCAGCGGGTGCGTCCGAGCCACCACCGTCGAAGCATACTCTCATGGCTACCCACCCATTCTGATCGAAGAGTGTGTGTTTGACCGAAATCCGGTCAGCCATGCCATCAACCTCTTTGACATGCACCACAAATACGGTCATGTCATGGGCCTTAAGGCATTCGAGAGTCTGTTCGCTCAACACCATCCCAAAGGGGAATGATCCATGGACGCAGTATGGCCTGCCGTTGTCAGTGGTCTTGTCGCGATCCTAGAGCCCTCGGCGTTTATGTACATGATGCTCGGCATTGTGATCAGTTCAACACTGGTCGCGCTTCCCCGGTCGCCTTTACACTTGAAAAGTTTGAGGCGATCTGTTTGATCGTCAGTGTGTGGGCCGTCAGTAATACCGCGAACTCGATTACATCCATCCTGTTTGCGGTCCCTGGAGGATCTGGCTCTCAAGCGACGATTCTTGATGGTTATCCGATGGCGAGAAATGGCGAAGCCGCGCGTGCACTGGCGGCTGCCTTTACTGCATCAGCCTTAGGGGGCGTGTTTGGTGCGATCGTGCTTGCGCTGTCACTGCCTGTCCTCAAACCGTTAGTGATCATGCTCGGCCCGCCAGAATTCTTTGTGCTGATCCTCTTCGGGATCGCGATGGTGTCAACGCTCAGTGGGAAGAACAAAACCAAGGGGCTTGTGATTGGCCTCTTAGGGCTTTTGATGGCGACTGTCGGCGTCCACTTGGTAAGTGGTATCCCCCGCTTTACGTTCGGGACCCTTGCACTGATGGAAGGGTTAAGCCTGATTCCTGTAACCATTGGGTTGTTTGCGATTCCAGAACTGATCTCATTGGTTGCCTCTGGATCCTCAATCTCCAAGATGGAGCTCAACAATCTTGAGAGCGGTCGTCGTCAGGGGATTCGGGATGCCTTTATCCATTGGTGGTTGGTAATCCGATCAAGTCTCGTCGGCGTGTGGGTCGGAATGATTCCAGGCCTCGGATCTTCGGTAGCCGATTGGTTTGCCTATGGGCATGCCCGTGCAACCGAGAAAGGCGCTGAGGAGACCTTTGGGAAAGGGGATGTACGCGGCGTGATTGCCGTCGATGCGGCCACCAATGCGAAAGAAGGTGGCTCATTAATCCCAACCTTGGCATTCGGGATTCCTGGGTCTTCCACTCTCGCACTGGTCTTTGGCGGCTTGTTAATTGTGGGCGTCAAACCGGGAAAAGAGATTCTAACCACCAACTTGGATGTCACCTTTTCATTCATCTGGCTCCTCATTATCGCCAGCGTGATTACGTCAATTCTGTGTATTGTGTTCATTAAGCCGCTTGCGAAAGCAACGCAAATCCGGCCGAGTTTATTGGTTCCTGTTATTTGTGCACTTTCGGTCGTCGGTGCCTTTGCCACCTCAAACAACTACAACGATGTGTTGATCATGGCGGTCTTCGGGGTCGCAGGCTATTGGCTCCGCTTACATGGCTGGCCGCGTCCTCCATTGCTGCTTGGATTGGTTTTAGGTCCAGAAGCAGAGCGCCATCTCTGGACGTCATATCAGCTGTATGACTGGGAGTTTGTGCTGAGACCCATCACAGGTTCACTACTGATCCTGCTCGCCATCATCATGCTGTGGCCGACCCTTAAAAAAATACTGAAGGCATTCAGAGCACGGTCGGAGGTGAGTCATGATCATCAGTAAATACCTCCTGACAATCGCGCTCTGTGTACTGTTTGGATATGCCATGGCACGCGGTCTCGAGATGCCTTTTCGGGCCATGATGATGCCGGTCTTCGTCGCATCAATCGCCCTCCCCTTACTTGCACTTGGCTTGTACCAAGATATTCGAAAGGATCAAAAGCGTATTTCAGACGCCAACGAATCCACAGGGGATCTGGCGATGACAGAGGCAGAAGTGACTCCAGAGGCGTTTCGGCGTGTGCTTTACTTTTTCATCTGGTTTGCCGCACTGATTGCTGGGGCCCAAGTGCTTGGGTTTCTCGTTGCCCTGCCGTTGTTGGTGGTGGTCTACTTATTATTGAACAAAGAGCCGATGTGGCTATCTGTGCTACTTGGGCTCGGCGTACTGGCAATCCTCTACTGGGGATTCCAGGTTGGATTAGTCCTTCCTCTTCCGAGGGGAGTTCTGATCACTTTGTTGTTTGGCGCATAACACATAATCATAAGGAGTGAAGCCATGCGATTACTACGTTCTCTCGGAGGCATTGTGGGGACGGCCCTCATGTGCCAAGCCGCGATCCTTTCTACGTCTGTCTATGCCGGAGCGCATGGCGGTGACTTTTACAAAGGCAAAACTATCACCATTATTGTGCGGTCAGGCCCGGGCGGTGGATATGATCAGTATGGGCGTCTGATCGGAAACCACATCAGCAAGCATATCCCCGGAAATCCAAAGGTCATTGTGCAGAACATGCCTGGCGCTGGCGGAATCGTTGCCGCGAATTACCTTGACTCACAAGCAGCGCGTGACGGGACCGTGATCGCCATTGTCGACCGTGGTGCAGCTTTTACGCAGCGCGTTGGGAAAGAGGGTGCCACCTATGATGTTTCGAAGTGGAATCTCCTCGGGAGTGCCACTGGGGAAGCCTATGCATACGTTGCTTCGAAAGATGCACCCTTTAACACGCTCAGCGAACTAAAAGCACTGAAGGATGAGCAAAAGTTCAGCGCGACAGGACCTGGCTCAGATTCCTATACCTATACTGAGCTTTTGCAAAATGCGGGGATGCCGGTGCGCTTGATTTCTGGTTATGTCGGAACTCAAGAAAAACTACTTGCGGTCATTCGCGGTGAAGTGCAAGGGACTGCCGGCAGCTTTGGCAGTATCGCTGAGCAGGCCCAAGCTGAAGGATTGAAGGTCGTTGGGTTGCTTGGAAAGGTTTCAGGACAAGAGCAACTCGAGCAGCTTTCCACCTTCATCCCAGCGAATCAAAAAGCCACGCTGGCAGTTGCGACTGCACCCTTGGCCGCGGGTCGGCCGTTTGCGACCACACCCGGGGTGCCAGCGGATCGTGTGAAGATCCTTCAGGATGCATTCAGAAAGGCACTTCAGGATCCTGAACTGCTTGCGGAAGCGGCTAAGGGTGACCGTCCCATCGATTACATGGGCCCCGAAGAGCTTGCCGCTCTCTATGCAGAAATCTTAGCGGCGCCGGATGACGTCATCGCCAAATTCAGCGAGACCCCTCCAGTCAAGGTCACCGTTTCACTTGACGACGTGCAAGACGACGGAAAGGTAATTGTCTTCCAAGGGACAGGATCCAAAGTGAACTCTGCGATCTCAAACAGCCGCACAAAGGTCATGATCGCAGGCAAAGAAGCGAAGCGTAAGGGATTGAAAGCGGGAATGAATTGTACGGTTGAGTACAATCCAGGGAACGCGGAAAACGAGGCCTCGTTAGTCGATTGCAAATAAGACAGGGCTATCCGCTAATCGAAAAACCCCGCTCAATGCGGGGTTTTTTCTGTCTGCAAATATCAACGCGCACCGGTGCACCAAACACCTCCTAGTGATCCAACATTGCTCGGATCTCAGCGACACTGCGCACGATACCCATGCGTGGAAAAATACGACGCATGAATTGCTCATGATTATCTTTCTCAGGAGACACTGAACCATCGTGTGCAAAAATCAAATGATAATCCAAATCGCGCGCAGAAAATGCGGTGCTCGCAACGCCGACATCTGTAGACCCACCCAATAATACGAGCCGCTTGATTCCCATGGTGCGACACAGGAGATCAAGATAGGTTTGGTGAAAGGCACTCCAACGGTACTTGGGAATAAAAAAGTCCGACGCGCTCGCATTCAGTTCATCAATAACTTGATTGCCCCATGATCCCTCTGAGACAACGGCAATGGGCTGCTCAGGCTGTTCTCCAATTGGCCGCAACCGGTTGTCCGTATCACGGTAGGTCACCGCCGTCGTTTTGTTATCCTGACGATGATTGGCGGGGGACTGAAAAAAGAATGGCTGTAATAGAGTTCGCAGTATTGCTCACTGCCCAGACGCTCACAATCAGAGCGATTGCTTCATACTTATTTAGAACAAATGCAAAAGGCAGCAATAACGCAATCGCTGTTTTACTGCCAATACCTGGCATCGCAACGAGCGTACTGCTGATCAGAATTCCGATGATCATTAACCCAAAGGCCTTCCATTGCAGAATGCCTTCAAGTCCCTGAACAGCTGCCTCTAACATAGCGATCCTCCGTATTTGGGGAGATCAGTCGAGTCCAACTCAGATCATTGCCAACACCACCCACAGTGGAGTTCACCCACACCATGGTCCCAGGTTTAATTGCCCGGGATCCAGCGGACACCCTCTACTCTAGAAGCATTTCGACAAAAATCCCCTCATACAATGTCTTCCCGAGGACAAGATCGAAAAGCACAAAAATAAGCACACCTAAGCCCACCGAGACGAACAATGAATGTCTCAGTGATCGCTTTCCAAAGAAATAAAGCGATGCAAAGGCGTAAATCGCGGAGCCAAAAATAAAACCAACGGTGTACGCCATGGCCGCGAAGACTGAAATCCAGAGAATCGACTGCCAAATTTGCGCAGCCGACATTTCATCGCCCTCGCCGCTCAGCGTCTTTTCATTGGCGTCTCCGCCTTTTGAGCGGTCGTACATTAACCATACAACGCAGGCCACAAGCAAAATTGAGGCTGCAATCGGCAAAAATCGGCTGATCGGCTTATAGTCCATCCCAAAATAAATAGTGACAGCGGCTAGGCCAAGCAT
This sequence comes from Gammaproteobacteria bacterium, assembly GCA_009922705.1. Classification (GTDB taxonomy): domain Bacteria; phylum Pseudomonadota; class Gammaproteobacteria; order Pseudomonadales; family Litorivicinaceae; genus HIMB30. The sequence continues at coordinate 926 of RFUY01000096.1, read as the reverse complement.
GGCAATCATCGTCGCGGTGAATCCATCGAAACGCTTTTGTTCCATGATTAATCCTTAGCCGTAGCAGGTGTCGACGATTGACGATCGAAGACAAACCCCTTCAAGAAATACAACAAGCACCCAACGATGCAGACAAAGATGATGATGGACGGCGTCCGCTCAAACAGAATTCCCAAGCTTCCATCCCCAATCTTCATTGTTTGGTAGTAGCTCGTTTCCATGATCGGCGCGAGTACCAACGCAAGCGGGAAACTAATCCGCGGGAATCCAAGTCGCATAAAGATAAATCCAACGATACCGAACCCGAGCGCTGCGACAACATCCAGGATTTCATTGTCTAGTGAGTAAGAGCCAATCAGCGCAAATGCCAAAACGATCGGAACAAGGGTTTTGGAATCTACAAACGTCAATTTCGCCATGCTCGATGCGGATAAGATCGTAATCGCTGAAGCCATGATTCCAGAGATCACGGTCGCAATGATCAACATCCAAATAATGTCGATGCTTTCCTTCATGATGGTTGGCCCGGGTACCATGCCATGCAGCACCAGAACACTGAGAAAGACCGCCATTTCGGCACTGCCTGGAATTCCAAATGCGAGCGTTGGCACCAAGGCCCCGCCTTCTTTTGCATTGTTGGATGCTTCAGGTGCAATAACCCCAATGATGTTTCCCTGACCAAAACTCTCCCGATCTGCCGGCTTCGCGCTAGCAACAGCCAGGGTGTACGCCATAAAGGCGGCGACAGTGCCACCAACACCCGGCAAGGCACCTACACCTGTCCCAATTGCCGAGCCACGCAACGTGACCATCCAGTGCTTGAAGGGAAGCAAACAGCCACTTAACACCTGCTTCAGATTCACCCGGGCAACATCACCCCCTTCTGAAATCGATCCGCCCTTCGCCCAGAGATTTATCATCTCGCT
>RFUY01000095.1 GCA_009922705.1 Gammaproteobacteria bacterium | reverse complement strand
GGCATTTGTTATGGCATGCAAGCGTTGGCGCAGGAACTGGGAGGACTTGTCGAATCCAGTGAATTGCGTGAATTTGGGCATGCGGATTTGACGATCGAGAATGATCAGTCGCTGTTTTCTGGGCTGTCTGAGACAGGCGTGCTGTCGGTCTGGATGAGTCATGGTGATCGCGTGACACGCGTTCCACCGGGCTTTGAGGTGATTGGATCGTCTGCACATGCGCCCATCGCGGCGATGGCAGATACGGTTCGTCATTACTACGGCGTGCAGTTTCATCCAGAAGTGACGCACTCAGAGCAGGGCAGCGCCATGCTGAGCTATTTTGCGCATCATGTCTGTGGTTGTGGTCGTTCTTGGACGCCAGCGAACATCATTGCTGACGCGATCTCTCAAGTACGTGCCCAAGTCGGCGACCGGCAGGTTTTGTTAGGACTTTCCGGCGGGGTTGATTCCTCCGTGGTTGCGGCGTTACTACATCAAGCCATCGGATCACAGCTAATCTGTGTCTTCGTCGACAATGGATTATTGCGCCTCAATGAGGGCGATCAGGTGATGCAGACCTTTGCAAATCATCTCGGCGTGCGCGTGATTCGGGCGGATGCGGAATCCATTTTCTTGCAGGCGTTGAGTGGTGTCTCAGATCCAGAGCAGAAGCGGAAAATCATCGGCCGGGTGTTTATCGAGGTATTTGATGCTGAAGCCAGTCGATTACCCGATGTTGCGTTTCTTGCCCAAGGAACCATTTATCCAGATGTGATTGAATCCGCAGGGGCTGCCAGCGGCAAGGCGCATGTGATTAAAAGCCATCACAATGTTGGTGGTCTCCCTGAGACAATGGCGTTATCGCTTGTTGAGCCCTTGCGGGAGCTCTTCAAAGATGAGGTGCGCGAAATTGGGGTGGCACTGGGACTGCCGCGAGAGATGGTCTATCGGCACCCATTCCCAGGGCCTGGCCTTGGTGTTCGCATCCTCGGAGAGGTGACTCGAGAGGCGGCAGAGACCCTTCGGCGGGCGGATGCCATATTCATTGAGGAGTTACGTCGTGCTGACCTCTACGACTCGGTATCGCAGGCATTTGCCGTCTTCTTACCAGTGAACTCGGTGGGTGTTGTTGGTGATCAGCGCCGATATGCGCCAGTCATCGCGTTGCGCGCAGTTGAAACGATCGATTTCATGACAGCGCGCTGGGCGCATTTGCCCTATGCCTTTATCGAGCGGGTCTCGTCTCGGATTATTAACGAGATCTCTGGGATCTCTCGTGTCGTCTACGACGTCTCGTCGAAGCCGCCGGCCACGATCGAGTGGGAGTGACCGGTATTCGCAGGCATTTACTGGCACTGGCTGGCAACAGCAGGAGTTTCCTATAAATGCCGGATTGGTAATAACCCGGACCCAAACTGACAGTCAGTGTACGGTCACGTGTCGCTCAAATGACTATTTTTTCGATAGCGGACATTAACGGACAGTGATGGCTAAGGTCGCAAATCACGAAGCGGACATTCAAATTCAGTTTCAGTACGTCTGAATGTACCTTCAAAGCAGACGCTGGAAACTTGCTGGCGTAAAGATCATCGTCTGGGGAATGCAGCTTTGATAGTACCGCTTCGACGCTAAACAGGGAGCAGAATGAAGTGATCTACAGGTGCTTGAATCGAGTTAACTTTCTGTCCACTATTCTTTCGAGATAGCACCGGTGCCATTGTATGACGGGGCGCAGTGCAGCCTTAACTACCTGCAGAAAAACCGGACCTCAAATTCCGGTGCTGGAGATCTCGCTCGGAAACGGCGGCCGCCATACCACCCCGGAGAGTGGGGTGATGGGGGATGCGGACAGAATCTTGGACTACTTCGGAGGTTGTCCATGTGCTCATTCAAGTTCGGCCAACTTCGAATCAATAGCGGAGATATCAGACGCCTATCTCCGCTGCGATATTGATCAGGCATGAGCCTGTGGCGGTTTGATTAGCGACTCAGCCGGAATGCCCAAGCCTACATGGAGCTTCCAGATCATCTTCAAAGTCAGCAAGCGCTTGTGAGTAAGAATCTCGTAAACGCGATTCTTACACCAGGTCATCAATATTGACATCCAGCACATTGGCAATAGCCCTGTAGGCATCAACCCGTCCTTCACGCTTTCCGGTCTCAATTTGCGCTATGTACGCCTGTGATAGCCCTGCAGCATCGGCCAGAGTAGCCTGTGACATACCACGGTATTCACGCCAAACTTTCACCGCATTTACATTGGCCAGCAACAAATCAACTATATTAGACGGCACCAGTTCATCCTCACCTGCCACCAGTGTGGCTTCGGCCTTATCAAAAGCGACTACATCGTCCAGCATTTCAGCCTTTTCAATTAATACCTGGTAGTCGCCAATTGGCACCACCGCATACTCGGGCACGCCGTTGTTCTCAATAATCTGTGTGCTCATTTGTAGATACCTCCACGTGGGCCAACATCCAGCACAAGAACGGTTACCTGCTCACCTTCATTCTTGTAAATACCACGGTACCCGCCAATCCGCAGCCGATAGCCTTCTCGTCCTGCCAGTTTTTTGACTTCCCAATGGCCTTGGCCATTAGCTATTTCCTGGAATGCCGTATGGAACTGGTCAGCCACGTTTGTGGGTAGTTTCCGAAGTCCCTTAATTGCTTTTCTGCTGTATTGCACTTTCCCCATGCGCGCCAATATAGCATTATGCTATTATTTTTCAAGCGGAAAGTATTGCTCTTCGAGGTGTCCTGGCTCGGGTAGCGTGGCGAACTACGAACTTTGAGACCCGGAGGTACCAGTTTTTAAGCATTTTATGAGCGTGGTATTTTTCATGGCAATTCCATTAAACAAATAAGTAATTGAATATAATAGATAAAAATAGTTTATTGATAATCGAGTGGGAATAGTGCTGATTTCTGGTTGAATCGCCGGCAGCGAAATGAGTGGTGAAAGGCGCTCAACGCACCCATGTGGCGAGCACGCATTGAGAAGGCCAAGCCCATTGCTGCCTCAGGTTGAGGGCCTTCGCTCGAAGCGCATCTAACGGGTCCTTTCCCACATCATCCAAAGCTGGTGGTTATCGTTAGCAGTCGTCCCTTGGTAGGCTATGTCTCATGTTGTCTTATCTTCACAGTTTTCATGCCGGGAATCTTGCTGACGTGCACAAACACAGTGTGCTGGCATGGGTGTTGGCGTATCTCACGCAAAAAGACAAGCCGGTCTCCTATCTCGAAACACACAGCGGCCGCGCCCTCTATGCGCTAGATTCGCTGGATGCGCAAAAGACCTCGGAGGCTCAAGCTGGGATTTTGCGTCCTGACGTCGCCGCTTGGTTCCATGCAGATCACCCCTACAGCGTAGGCCTGAGGGCGGCGCGCGACCACGCTGGACGCTGGAGCGATGGCGTATCCCGGCTCTCCTTGGCTTGCTCGTGCCCTATTACGGGCCACTGATCGCATTCATCTGGCTGAGCTTCATCCTGGTGAGGTGGTGCGACTCCGAGAGGTGATGAGATCTTCAGCGACCGTTACGTGTGAAGATGGGTATCATCTGGTGAACCGTGTGTGCCCGCCGACACCGCGGCGAGGATTGTTGTTGGTGGATCCAAGTTATGAACTAAAAGCCGACTATGACCTGATCCCTCAGTTTATGCGTCAGATTCAGCGGAAATGGAATGTCGGAATTCTGATGCTTTGGTATCCCATTTTGCGGGACGCAAGGCATGTGCAGATGACGACAGCGCTGTTAAAGTCAGATCCAGAGTCGCGCTGTCACGAAGTCCGGTTTGGTCCAGCCAGACAGGGCCACGGCATGATTGGCTCAGGGTTGTGGATGAGTCGCCAACCGTTTGGGTTGGCCGATGAGCTGTCTCGATTATCGGACTGTTTCGCGAAACTCCAGTAAGTCGGCTGACAGAACATTGGCCGATTCGTCATGAGAAGAAGGGCACCATGCAGTCAGAACGTCCCAATGCATCTTCCTGGATTTTGCATCATTACCCACAGTCGCCGGTGGCCCAGAAGATTCGTTTTCTGTTGAGTTTGTGTGATCGTCCTTGGTGGAGTGTGGAGATCCCACGCATTCCACCCAAGCCACTCTTAATGCCATTGACCGCGAATTACCGCCGGACGCCAGTGCTCCAGATTGGTGCCGACGTTTACTGCGACTCACAGAATATTGCCTGCGCCTTGGCAGAGTCGGGGTGCGCGGAGGCGGTCTTTGGGGGGCAAGCACCCGGTAGAGTGCTTGCTTTCGCAGCGTGGGTTGAGCAAACACTCTTCGCATTGTCGGTCCGCGTGGTGATTACCGAGGCCCTGGAGACAGCCCCGCCAGAGTTTGTGCAAGACCGTGGCGACTTATATTTTGGACCGGGCTGGTCGGCAGAGTCTTTACGCAAGGATCAGCCCACAGTCGCGTTGGAGCTCCATGGCCAGCTTGCACAGTTGGAGTCGATGCTTGCGACCAGTCCATTTTTGGGAGGTGATCGGGCTAACTTGGCTGATGCGGCCGCGGGATCGGTGGTGTGGTTCTTGGCGGGGCGGTGGTCTCAAGGCGATGCCTGTCTTGCTGCCTTCCCGCGACTGCTGGCGATGGTGGCTGAGCTTGAAGCCAACAATCTGCCCGCCTGTGGCGAGCTCTCTGGCGAGGAGGCGTTAATGATTGCGTCCCAAGCGCAGTCCGAGTCGCCGATGCAACTCTCCGCGTGGGCGCAAGCACTCGAGTATCGCTTGGGCTCACAGGTCGCGGTGCGGCCCGCAGGCGACTCGTCAGATCCAGATGTCATTGGCCAGCTACGTGCTTTGACTGATCAGCGAATTTCCTTGGACCATTGGGATCCTCGGGTGGGGGATGTGGTTGTCCATTTACCGCTGCCAGGTTACCGGGTGTGGTCACGCTAACCCGGAGCAGAGGCCGGTCTTGGATGTTGTGATTGCGGCGTGTCAGCGCTTGACCTAACCCGGTACTACGCGCACTGTAGTGCTCCTCGTCAGCCTAAATCGAGTTGTCATCGTGTCTGAAAACCTTCGCTGTATTCTGTTTATGACTGCGGCGATGGCTGGCTTTGCGATCGAAGATGCGGTGATAAAACACCTGTCTGACTCGCTACCGATCTCTCAGATTTTAGTCGGCGTTGGCGCCTGTGGAGTGCTCGTGTTTGCAGTCACCGCGCGTTTGCAAGGTGTCTCAGTATGGCTACCGGCGATGCAAACGTGGGGCTTTTGGATTCGGACGTTTTCTGAGCTCGCGGCCGCAGTCTTATTCGTGTCAGCGATGGTGTATGGCTCACTCTCAACGGCCTCGGCGATCTTGCAGGCCACGCCTTTGGCAGTTGCCTGCGGTGCTGCCCTGTACCTCAAGCAGCGGATTTCCATTCGGCAGTGGAGCCTCATTGGATTCGGCTTTGTCGGTGTCTTGATGGTTATTCAGCCCGGTGGTGACGAATTTCAGCCGGCAGCCATACTGGCGGTGATTGGCGTGCTGTTTTTGGCGCTTCGTGATGTGATCACCCGCTCTCTGAGCGCAGCGCTCCCGACTGCGACCATTTCGATGTGGGCATTTTCTGCCGTACTGGGGGCGGGAGTGCTGAGTGCCCCGGTATTTGGTCCCTTTGTCTCTTTAGATTGGACCCATCTTGCTTGGTTTGCAGTGTCTGCTGGAGCAGGGTGTGCGGGGTACTTTTCGGTCGTGATTGCAACGCGTAGCGGTGATGTCGCAGTGGTTGCCCCTTTTCGTTACAGTCGGCTCCTGTTTGCGCTGGCATTATCCGTGCTGTTGTTCAATGAGGCGCCAAACCAGTGGGTCTATCTGGGTGCTGGGTTCATCGTGGTGTCTGGTGCACTGACGCTGATCACACAACGTAAACCTCGGCCCCTTGATCCTGGTCTTGCAGTTTGAAGACACGGGGTTTTGCATTTTATGGACTCACCCCTGGGCCTATCCCGGTCTTTGAGATCCACCCTAGGGCATGTTTGAGAGTGGTCACGTCAGCCGCTGTGCCGTGTACTATAGGGTGACCAGGGAGAGGGAACACACCATGAGGGAGACGCGATCGGCTGCGAGTCCGTTAGCGCAAGCGGCATTGCTGATGATCGGGGCGATCGTGGCGTTTTCGACGATGACTGTGGCAGGCCGTGAGGCAGGGGCTGAGCTCGACACGTTCGAGATTATGACCTATCGATCAGTCGTCGGATTTGTGGTTGTGATGACCTTGGGGTGGTGGACTGGCACGCTGTCATCCATCCGAACT
>RFUY01000094.1 GCA_009922705.1 Gammaproteobacteria bacterium | reverse complement strand
AAGACGCCCAGTTGATTGAGTTCAGACTCGATTAATTCATGGCCCAGCTCAGTCAGTTCTACTGAACGGTTTTTCTCATCAAGAAGGTAATGCCCTTCCACCACAAAGGCGGGCGCCTCGCCTAACTCTGTTTTCTCAGCCAACTCCGCTCGCGAGAGCTTTGGAATAATGCCGTTAATCGCACGATAGGTTTCCGAGTGATCATCGGTCGGCCCGGAAATAATGAGGGGTGTCCGCGCCTCATCAATGAGGATTGAGTCCACTTCATCAACGATCGCAAACTGCAGCGGCCGCTGCACACGTCCAGCTGGCTCAAAGGCCATGTTGTCGCGCAGATAATCAAAGCCGAACTCATTGTTGGTGCCATACGTGATGTCACAGGCATAGGCTGCGCGCTTCTCTTCGGGAGACTGGCCCGCAACAATGACTCCGACACTCAGCCCCAAGGACTCATAGAGCGGTCGCATCCAATTCGCATCTCGAGAGGCTAGGTACTCATTCACGGTAATGACGTGGACGCCACGGCCGGTAAGCCCATTCAGGTAGGCTGGCAAGGTCGCCACCAAGGTCTTGCCTTCACCGGTGCGCATCTCGGCAATCCGCCCCTCATGCAAGGTCATCCCACCAATGAGCTGTACGTCAAAGTGGCGCAAGCCCAAGACGCGACGACTCACCTCACGGCAGACCGCGAACGCTTCGGGTAATAACTGATCTAACCGTTCACCGGCCTCAAATCGGGACTGAAACTCTCCCCGTTTTGCGGTCAGCGCGTCCAGTTCGAGTAATGCAAGGTCCGTTTCCAGCGTATTGATCTGCTGGACCACTTTCATCATGCGCTTCAGCTCACGGTCATTTTTTGAGCCGAACAGTTTCGCCAGCAGCGTTCCTAACATGCGTATCCTATGGTGTTTTCAAAAACAAGCGGGCATTGTAACGAAATGCGACATCCCGGACAGCTAAAAAGCCTACAGAGTCTCCTCAACGCCCGTGGCGGGGGGTTGGACACCTTACAGCTCGAAGCTCAACTGCATCAGGCGCGTGCAAAAACAGTACTGGCGTTGTTGCCCGAGGCGTATTGGACTCAAGTCCGGCTGGGTGATCTTGAGCAGGGCCTCCTGACACTCTATGTTCCCAGCGCAGCGCTCGCCACAAAGTTACGCTTTGAGGAGCAACGCCTGCTGGCAAGCCTTACCAAAGACCGACTCTTTCAGGGGATTCGGCGCATCCAGCTGCGGGTGCGCCCCACTCCACCGACCCTCGAGACCCCCGCAAGATCAGCACAGCGAATGGCTGATCCAGTGGCTGCTGCGCATCTCAGCGCGGTTGCCTCACAACTCCAAGACGGGCCACTTAAGGCGCGGTTTCAGCAATTGGCAGCACGGGTATCGGGCAATCCGCCACCCGATCAAAGCTTACCAATGCATAGTGAGATGGATCCGCAAACAGTGTGCGGAGCAGGCGATTATTCAACGCATGACCACTGCGTTCACCGCGATAATGACCAATGATTGGATAGCCCGCTAAGTACAGATCACCAAGTGCATCCAAGACCTTATGCTTGACGAACTCGTCATTCTGACGCAGTCCATCATCATTCAGAATCCGGTCCTCACCGACCACAATCGCATTTGCCAATGAGCCGCCTCGCGCCAGATTATTGGCTTTGAGATAATCCAGATCCCGCATAAAGCCAAACGTTCGCGCACGACTGACTTCGCGAATAAAAGAGGCCTCATCAACATCCACCACCGTTTGGCAAGAGCCCTGATCCACGACTGGGTGATCAAAATCGATCGAAAAGGTAATCCGAAAGCCGTCAAATGGCTCTAACCGTGCCAGCTTCCCATCTTCGCGGACTTCGACAGGCTTGAGGATTTTCAGATACTGCCGTGGTGCGGTTTGCTCACGCAGACCCGCTGACTGAATCAAGAACACAAAGGGGGATGCGCTGCCATCCATAATCGGCAATTCAGGGGCATTGCACTCGATGAGTGCATTGTCTACGCCCATGCCGGAGAGCGCAGACAACAAATGTTCAACGGTGGAGACTTGAACACCATCGGGAGAAGACAGACAGGTTGAGAGGGTCGTTTGACTGACGCTGTCTGCATTCGCCGCGATGGTCACAGGGGGATCAAGATCAACGCGCTTAAACTGAATCCCATGGCCTTCTGGGGCTGGCCGCAAGGTGAGATACACCGTATCACCGGAATGTAAGCCCACGCCCGTCGCCCGAACCACATTCTTCAGGGTGCGTTGTGTAATCAATCTCGATCTCCTTCTCGTGCGTTCCCAGTATAACAGGGATTGGTCTGCCACCTCCTGTGGCAGACCGCGAGAGAGGACCTGACGTTAATCCGCTTGGCGGCGGAGGAACGCTGGGATATTCAAGATCTTATCCATCTCCGTTTGTGGAGAGCCCTCCTGCTGTGGTTCGACCTGCATGGCCAATGCGGTATTACCAACTGCCTGTGGACGCAGGACAGCCGGGGCATCAACATGCGACGGATCCAGAGGCTTCCGCGCGACCGCAACGGTCTCACTGTTGTCCACCACAGTGGTGGGCTTCTGCTTTGCGACCGTACCGCCAAGACCAGTGGCCACGACAGTCACAGAGATTTGATCCATCATCTCTGGATCAATCACAGTGCCTAAGACAACGTTCGCATTGAGATCTGCAAAGTCCTCAATGACTTGACCGACTTCATCAAACTCACCGAGCGTAAAGTCAGGCCCAGAGGTAATGTTGACCAAAATACCGCGGGCTCCGGCGAGGTCGACATCTTCCAGTAATGGAGACCGAATCGCCATCTCGGCAGCAACCCGGGCACGGTTTTCGCCCGATGCGACACCCGTTCCCATCATCGCTTTACCCATTTCACTCATCACTGTACGGACATCGGCAAAGTCGACGTTGATCATGCCAGGCCGAATAATCAGGTCGGCGATGCCACGAACAGCCCCGTGTAAGACGTTATTGGCTTCGGCAAAGGCCTGCATCAAGGAGGCGTTCTTCCCAAGCACAGGCAAGAGCTTCTCGTTTGGAATCACGATCAATGAATCCACATGCTTCTCGAGCGCCTGAATGCCTTGCTCTGCCACTTGGCTGCGACGACGGCCTTCAAAGCCAAACGGACGTGTCACCACAGCGACGGTCAGGATCCCCATATCCCGGGCAACTTCCGCAACCACCGGAGCCGCACCTGTACCTGTACCACCGCCCATCCCGGCCGTGATAAACACCATGTCGGTACCCATCAACAAATCGGCAATCGCATCGCGATCTTCCATGGCGGCGTTGCGACCGACATCGGGGTTTGCACCAGCACCCAGTCCCTTGGTAATGCCACCACCCAGTTGCAAGGTGCGATCTGCAGGGATCGCTTTCATCGCCTGCGCATCGGTATTAGCGACGATAAACTCGACGCCTTCGACTGCATTTTTCAGCATGTGGTTGACAGCATTACCGCCACCCCCGCCGACACCGATCACCTTAATGATCGCGTTGGATTCAACTTGATCTACGATTTCAAACATGTGTGTACCCTCTCTCGTTTAAAAATTACCTTTGATCCAATCTCGGATCCGTTTTACTGCACCGCCTTGTGCACCAATCCAACGCGGCTTTGGCCGAATTTGCTGGTCTCGTCCATAGGCCAGCAAGCCCGCTAACACCGCGTTCGATGGGTCTTGGAGCAGTCCCTCAAGGCCGTCTTGAGAGACCCCCTTCAGCACCCGAACAGGGCACTGCAAAATACTTTCCGCCACCGCCGCAATCCCAGGGAGATTGGCGGTACCGCCGGTTAAGACGACACCGGTTGCGGCTTCCTGAAACCGACCACTCGACCGCAGTCGCTCACCCATGATCTCGATGATTTCTTCGACGCGGGGCTGAAGGTATGCAGACAACTGCATCACGCTGATCGATTCGGCCGGCCGATCTGCCAGCTTTTGAACATCCACCCGCGCATCCGGTGAGGCAAAAGAAGCATGCGCCACACCGTGGCGGCACTTCAGCGTTTCAGCCTGAGATAACGGCGTCTTCAGTGCGACCGCCAGATCATGGGTCAAAAGTTCACCCGCCATCGGTAAGACCTGAGTCCACACAGGGGCACCCTCAGCAACAACCATCAGGTCGGTCGTGCCAAATCCGATGTCCGCGATACACACGCCGAGATCGCGCTCATCTGCCAGCACTAGTTGGCTGACCGCCAGCGCGGCAGGAACCAAGACATCCCCTTCAATGCCCGCGAGCTTCAAACACTTCTTCAGATTCATCAGCGCGTGCGTTGCGGCAGTAATCACGTGGACATGGACATCCAAATGCCGGCCGCTCATGCCTTGGGGCGACCGAATGCCTGTTTGCGCATCCAACGTGAATTGCTGGGGAATCACACTCAACACATCCCGATCCGGAACCTCGACTTGTCGCTGAACATGTTCCATGGCCTGTGCCAACATTGGATCAGTGACTTCGCGATAATTGAGATCGACTTGACCCACCACATCCTGCCCCGACAGATGCGTCCCACCAACGGCCACCAGCGCGTGCGTCACCTTGGTTCCCGCCATTTGATTGGCATCAGCAACCGCACGACGAATCGCCTCAACCGTGGTGTCGATCTGGATCACGACACCCTGCTTCAAGCCACCAGATCGCGCCCGACCAAGCCCTTTCACGGCAATTCGACCCTGCTCGGTCAATTGCGCGACGGCCGCAGACACCACGCTTGAACCCATATCGATGACCAGCAGATGACTCATGGCGACGTCCTCTGGGTCAGCGCGACGCCATTGTCGTAACGGGCGTCGACATGCGCGATCTGATCCAGCGCAGGGACTGCAGTGGATTCGAGTACATCGCGTGCACGGGCTAGCCGACTGAGCAAATCCGTGCGACCCACTCGAATCTGGGTCCCACCCTCCAGCGTGATCACCCAGCCTAAATCCGTCCCATGTGCCACCGAGATGACCTTTGCTAAGCCACTGAGCCGCTCGCTGAAGACGCCGTAGTGGCTGTAGATCTGTTGCGACAGTGCTGGCTGCCCATAGAGCTTTGGCAGGGGCTCATTGACTGGGACTGGTGGATCAAACAGATCTCCACTCACACCCAGATACAGCGTGTCATTCAAAATGGCCACCGGCCGCTGCTCAATCACTTCAACCACCAAGGTATCCGGCCATACCCGTCGCACCGCCGCATCTGCAATCCAAGGATGTTGCTTCACCTCGCTAATCACGCGCTGCAGAGACGTTTCAAAAAAAGTGCCTGCGAAGCGCTGTGTCAACGCCGCTTGCAAGGTCTGAGGCTCGAGGTACTTCAAGTCCCCCTGCACGACAACCGTTGAGATCCGTTGGTCGCGCAGCAACTGCTCGAGGCCTCCCGCAGTCAGCGTGCCCGCAAGACCGACGCCACAAACAAACAGGACGATTGTCCAGCGCGTGCGTAACCCTTGGACCCAGCCAGTCAGACTCATGGCGTGGCCTCCGCATCTAACAGAATTTGTTCGACCAACATCGCCATATCCATCCCCGCTGCCCGAGCCGCCTTCGGAACCAGCGAGTGGGAGGTCATCCCAGGCACGGTGTTGACCTCAAGTAAATACAACTGACCGTCCGAGCCAGCCATCAGATCGACTCGGCCCCATGTTCTGCAACCGAGCGCATCGAACGCCTCGATCGCCATTTCTTGGGCACGTGCCTCCATGGCACTGTGGAGCCCACAGGGGATCCGGTAATGGGTGGCATCAGACACATATTTTGCGGTGTAGTCGTAAAAGCCGGTCGCAGGCTCAATGCGAATGACCGGAAGCGCGAGATCCTTGAGGATGCCAATCGTGTATTCGGGGCCCGTCAGCATCGGCTCAACCAACACATGTGAATCCATTGCTAACGCAATCTTTAAGGCCGCCACGAGTTCAGGCTCTGAGTGGACTTGGAACGCTCCGACCGAACTCCCCTCGTGAGCAGGTTTCACGAACAAATGCTGCCCAAGACGAGCGCTACAAATATCCGCTTGTTCAATCGCGGTGACCACGACCATCGGAGCAGTGGGTAGATCGAGCGATTGCCACACTTGCTTTGCACGAGGTTTGTCCATCGCCAAGGCCGATGCCGCCACCCCCGACCCGGTGTAGGGAATACCCAAGTAGCTGAGAATGCCTTGCAGAACACCATCCTCTCCCGGACGACCATGCACACAGACGAAGGCACGGGTGGGTTCAGCGGCGTCGAGCGCTTGTAGGAGACCGGTTGCAACATCAATTTCGATCGGCTGAATGCCGAGCTGACGCATCGCCTCCGCCACCGCCGCTTTACTGTCATAGGACACATGCCGTTCGGCACCCTGACCGCCATACAACAGCGCGACACGCTCACTCGACCACTGCATCGTGACCTCCCTGTGTCGCCATGAGTTGTGCAGGAATACGACCGACACTTCCAGCACCTTGGATGAGAATGACATCGCCTGG
>RFUY01000093.1 GCA_009922705.1 Gammaproteobacteria bacterium | reverse complement strand
CTGGTTAAGGAACTGGTTGAAGGCGCAATGGAACAAGCGAAAGCACTGTCGTCTGAAAAAGACATGGCGGCTGTCGTTGAGAGCCAGAAGTCTTACCTGCAAGGATTGCAAGCGCGTTTGATCGACGCAGCAAAAGTTTCACAAGAGACTTTAGTGAAGAGCCGCGACGAAGCAACAAACGTTGTAAAGGGCGCGATTGAGTCTGTCACCAAGCACTAATTCGTTCATCTACCTTTGATGAACACCCCAGGGGTCAAGGATGACCCCTTTTTTTTTCGACATAACCCTCTAGACTCGACCGTGAATTCACACAGGAGTCGAACCTATGTCCGTATTCCGAGCCCTTCGGCTGTATCAAGACGACCCCACGACGGCACCCGTACTCAAAGATGAACAGTTGTTTCTAGAAGCGCTGTCTCCCGGAAACGTGACCCTGGCGTGTGAATACTCCTCGCTAAATTACAAAGACGCACTTGCGATTACCGGGAAAGGGAAAATCATTCGTCACTTCCCGATGATTCCTGGCATCGATGCGGCTGGTGTCGTCATCGACAGTGACGATCCTCAGCTTCAGGCCGGTGACCGCGTTGTGCTCACTGGACATGGCGTCGGGGAAAACCACACCGGTGGCATGGCACAGCGAGTCCGCGCGCCTGGCTCCTATCTGGTGCAGCTCCCCAAAACGCTCTCGACGCGTCATGCGATGCAGTTTGGAACCGGTGGTTTGACCGGCATGCTGTGTGTCATGGCACTCATGGACGCGGGCGTGAAGCCAATTGATGGCCCTGTCTTGGTCACTGGCGCCAGTGGAGGCGTTGGGACCGTCGCGACCGCCATCCTGTCCTCCCTGGGCTACACCGTGCATGCAGTCACAGGACGTCAAGCAGAAGCAGAGCGGCTGACAAGCCTCGGCGCAGCAGTCATTGAGTCCCGCGAAACGTTCAATGTGCCTGCGAAACCCTTGGAATCAACCCGCTGGGCTGGCGTGGTGGACACCGTCGGTGGTGCTGTACTGGCAAAAGTCCTGGCACAAACCCAGTATGGCGGCACCGTCGTCGCCACTGGCAATGCTGGGGGGATCAAACTGGAGACGACGGTTTTCCCATTCATCTTAAGAAATATCCGGCTGCAAGGCGTGGACTCTGTTCAAGCGCCTAAAGACGCCCGAGAGCGTGCCTGGCGTCTACTTGCAGAGCATCTGCCCGAGCAGTTGATGGAAGGTTCAGTCGAAGTGATTGGCCTTGGTGAAGTCGGATTGGCTGCCGAGCGCTTAATCGACAACCAAGTCAGTGGCCGCATTCTGATCGACGTTAATCGCTGATTAATGGGCGATATCGGCCTGCTCACGCAGTTCATTCATGCGCGTTAGACGGATTTCGAGTTCAGACCGCTTGGCATGACGTTGTTCAACCAAGCGTTCAACATAGTCGATCACCTTTCGCTGCAGCTTCACACGTTTCAAGCGATTGATATTGGTAATTCCGCCGGGGTTTAACACGTTCACTTCGAGGAGCTTATTCCCGATCAAGTCCAGTCCGACAAAGTGTAATCCATCCTCCATCAAGACGGGGCCGATCTTACGCAACAAGGCATGCTGCTCGTCAGTCAGGGTGACCGTATGGGCCGTTCCACCCGCATGAATATTTGCGCGGATGTCATCGGGAGCAGGAATCCGTTGATAGGCGCCTAGATATTCCCCACCCAGCATCAGGACGCGAATATCACCATCCACGGCGCCCTCGAGATACTCCTGCAAAATCACATAATTGGACTGCCCATGGGAGCTGTCGATATAAAAATCCAACAGCGAGTTCATCGATCCCTGCGCCTTTGTCTCAATCAAGATCACGCCGCGGCCACCGGACCCATCTAAGGGCTTCAGGATCCAACGCTCACGATCAGACTCGCGAATGACTCGCTTGAGATAATCTTTGTTCTTCGACACATGCGTCTCAGGCAATGCAGACGCAGAAATCCCATGAAAGCTGGTCGTGTAAATTTTGTTGTTGGCTTTCCGAATCCCATCCACATCGTTTAGAACAACCGTCTCTGATTTCACTGAATCCAAGAAATTCAAGACAATCGGATCTAGCGGTGGATCGCGCCGGACAAAGACCGCATCGATGGAGTGCAACGGCATCATTTTTTCGACCAGCGTGACCCGCTTGTAGAAAGACGACACACTCTCTGGACACTTCCCTTCGACATGAACGCGACGCGCAAACCCATACGCCACGTTATCGCGCACAGTCAGATTACGAGGGTAAATCACATACACTCGATGACCCCGTAACACAGATTCATGAATCATCGTGAGCGTCGAGCTCTTGGTCGGGGAGAGATCCGCCCAGTCAGCCACTAAGAATGCAATGCGCATAGGACCCCCAATGGCCGGCTGGCCAGAACGCGCGTATTAATAAAGTCGATTGGTCGCTTCAGCAAGCGAAATATCGCGGGCACTCACACCGCCCTCGTCGTGAGACCACCAGCGGACAATACAGCGGCCCCAAGACACCACAATCTCGGGATGGTGATCCTGCGCATCCGCAACCTCTGCGACGCGTGTCGCAAACTGCATCGCCTCACCAAAGGTTTTAAACGCAAAAACGCGCTCGAGCATCACTTGACCCTCGCGCACGACATTTGTCCAGCCCTCTACGGTCTGTTCCATGGCTCCCTCCCAAGATGCTTTGTCTGCTGATTGTCGCCGAGTTTCATGACAATGCAATGTAATCGAGTGTCAGACAGGATCCCTGCTGTTTGTCGGACAATTTTTTCCTTTCTGATACACTCGGTGCTCGAGCAAACGACAGAAACCACGAGGGTGCATGAAACACGACTATACCAAGGATGATTTATTGGCTTGCGCGTATGGCGAATTATTCGGTGACGGCAACGCCCGACTGCCAGCGCCGAACATGTTAATGATGGATCGTATTGTCTCAATCACCTCAGATGGCGGTGCGCACGGCAAAGGGCATATGCTCGCTGAGCTGGATATCCATCCAGACCTCTGGTTTTTCGACTGTCATTTCCCAACGGACCCCGTGATGCCAGGGTGCTTAGGTCTCGATGCCATGTGGCAACTCGTCGGGTTCTTCCTCGGATGGAGCGGCCATCCCGGTCGAGGACGGGCACTTGGCGTGGGTGAAGTCAAATTTACAGGCCAGATTCTACCCACAGCCAAAAAAGTGACCTACGAAATTGATGTGAAGCGACTGATTGCGCGCTCACTGGTGATGGGTATGGCGGATGGAATCGTTCGCGTCGATGGCCGTCCGATCTATCATGCGACTGACCTCAAAGTAGGACTGTTTACTTCCACTGAAGGCTTCTAACAAGAAAGGCGCACAAAGGAGTAGGGATGCGTAGAGTAGTTATTACCGGATTGGGGATTACCTCCTGTCTGGGCAATACGGCATCAGCCGTGACGGAAAGTCTCAAACTCGGCCGATCTGGCATCCGCTTCAACCCGACGTATGCAGAGCTTGGCATGCGCAGTCAGGTGTCCGGCAGTATCGACCTCACGCTCTCTGATCACATTGATCGCAAGTTATTGCGGTTTATGGGCGATGCGGCCGCGTTCGCCTACTTGTCTTTACGCGATGCCATTGCAGACGCGGGCCTGACACCGGAAGAAGTGTCAAATCCACGGACAGGCCTGGTGATGGGCTCAGGTGGCGCGAGTTCTGCCAGCCAAGTCGAAGCCGCTGATTTGTTGCGCGAGCGAGGGGTTCGTAAAGTAGGACCCTATCGCGTCACCCAAACGATGGGATCGACGGTCTCTGCCAACCTAGCCACCGCCTTTCAGATCAAGGGGGTGAACTATTCCATGACCTCCGCTTGCTCTACGTCGCTGCACTGTATTGGCAATGCCGTTGAGCAAATACAACTCGGGAAACAAGACATTGTTTTCGCGGGTGGTGGCGAAGAGGAACATTGGACGCTGTCGTGTTTATTCGATGCCATGGGAGCACTCTCCTCACAATATAATGAAACCCCCAACGCTGCCTCACGAGCGTATGACGCCAATCGGGATGGCTTTGTCATCGCCGGTGGCGGCGGCGCACTGGTGATTGAAGCCTATGAACACGCCGTAGCTCGGGGTGCGAAAATCTATGCTGAAATCGTCGGTTATGGCGCGACCAGCGATGGCGCAGACATGGTTGCACCCTCGGGCGAGGGCGCAATCCGTTGTATGCAACTGGCGACCGCACAATTAGATGGGCCCATCGACTACATCAATGCCCATGGCACATCGACTCCAGCGGGCGACATTGTCGAACTCAATGCGATCAAGGCTGTGTTTGGTGATGCTATGCCTTGGGTTGGCTCCACCAAATCGCTCTCCGGACACTCACTGGGTGCGGCTGGTGTCCAAGAAGCCATCTACAGTCTCCTAATGATGCAATCCGGGTTTATGGCTGCTTCCGCGAATATTCAAACGCTCGATCCAGCGGCCGAAGGCTGCCCAATTTTATTGGAGCGCCGAGACGGCCCGATTCGGCAAATTCTTTCGAACTCTTTCGGCTTTGGTGGCACGAATGCCTGCATGGTCTTCCGAGCTGTGTAATTGATGCGTCTGTACACCTCGGCTCCGTCGCCATTCGGTCGAAAGGTCAAAATCACAGCCCACCTGGTTGGTGTGTTTGATCAGATTCAGTGCATTCTGATCGATGCCAATGATGCAGACAGTGCCGCGAAAAACCCAAACCCCTTGGCGAAAATTCCAACACTCGAGTTGGACAGCGGAGAGATCCTGCTCGACTCACAGGTCATTTGCCTGCATCTGTTACGGGAACAGGGTCTGCTCGAGCGCTGCTTGCCGTCTGCGCAGATCAGCGCAGTCCTCACGCGCGCTGCCGTCGCTGATGGATTGATGGAAGCGGCGCTCTTGATGGTCTATGAGCGCCGCTTTCGTCCGGCAGAACTGGTGTCCGATGATTGGTTACATCGACAAAATACAAAAGTGCTCGGAGCGCTTGCGTGGCTGGATCAACATCGGCAGCCAATCCTGTCGACCCCCACACTCGATCAAATCGGCCTAGCCTGCGCGCTGGGCTATCTTGATTTCCGGTTCCAGGGTGAATGGCGGACTCGATTTAAGGCGTTGGCTCAGTGGCTCGCGGAATTTCAGCAGATGGTTCCAGCCTATCGTCTGACGGATCCTGAGCAGGCATAACCCCATCGAAGACGCGGCCCTGTAACCACAATTGTTCACGCAAACTCGACTGCCGTCGACGCACTGATTTCAGTTTCTTTAGCCGAATCATCCGTTGCCGGATGACTGCGCCAGCATCTCGCTTTCGCACAATTCATGTTCCTTATGGCGGGTGTAATGCGCAGCGACGGTCGCCGCAAGCTCTTGCCGCCAAGCGCGCGGCTTGATCCCGTAGGTGTAGAGTAACTTTCGAGCGCTTAAAATCAAACGCTTAGGGCGTCTTGCTCGGCCAGAGATGGAGCGCCCCTCAATCGGCACAATCTCTTCGACTGCAAGCGACTCAAATTGGCTCGCCTGTGCAATCACCACCTCAGCAAGTTCAGCCCAAGAGGCGTCTCCCTGTCCCGCAATATGAAAGACCCCATACGATCCGCCACCCGTGTGCAACTGGTCAATCATGGCAGAAATAATCCGCGCAATATCTTCTACGGACGTCGGACACCCTCGCTCATCGGCAATCATCGGTAGGGTCCGTTCGACCCTGGCCCTTGCAATGAGCTGACCTACAAACGTCTGTTCGCCTGGGGCAAACAAATGCGAGACCCGAAGTAAAATATGGTGATCTAAGAGGCTCGCGATATCGCGCTCTGCATCTAGGCGGGTCTGACCAAATCGATTGAGTGGATTTGGAGCGTCGTCTTCAAAATAGGCCATGTCTTTTTGGCCATCAAAAATGTAGTCAGTCGACAGCTGGACAAGGGTCGCCCCAAATTCGCGGCAGGCGATGGCAAGGCCCACGGCCACGTCGTGGTTAATCTGCCGACAACGGGTGGGATCGACCTCAGCCGCATCGACCCCAGAATCCACCACAGTATTAATCACGAAGTCGGGACGACGCAGGCGGATCGCTTCAAAGATTTGGTTGTCTTGGAGCGGGTTGACATCGCCTGGCAACACCAGTCGTTGCTGCCCGACACTGCTCGGCGCCTCTAACAAGGCGCGAGAAAGGCTGGTCTCGTGTCCGACAATCAAGACCCGCGCACGCGGAAATCGAGTGTCGGACTCTTCGATAAACCCCGTTAATTTAGAACGGGATTTCGTCATCAATATTCGGATCAGGCAAGGGCGCAGAAGCGGGTTGTGGGGCGTATTGCGGGCGAGACGCTATATTAGAGCGAGAGGCCGGCGGCATCCCTGAGGACTCACCTTCACCGCGTCCATCTAACATCATCATGTCTCGACAGACGATTTCTGTGGCGTATTTCTTTTGCCCGTCTTGTTCCCAGGACCGCGTTCGCAAACTGCCTTCGATGTAGATTCGGCTTCCCTTTTTCAGGTACTG
>RFUY01000092.1 GCA_009922705.1 Gammaproteobacteria bacterium | reverse complement strand
CAAATACCACGGTCTTCTCTGGGGTGAACACGGCAAAGGCGTCCGATCAGAATACGCGCCTCTGTTTTTCGGGGACCTGTACCCAGTCATCTGTCAGGTTAAGGCTTTGTTTGATCCTGAGAATCGGCTCAACCCCGGGAAAATTGCCGCGCCAGATCCGTCGATGGATCTGCTCAAGATCGACGCTGTACCATTGCGAGGCGCACGCGATCGTCGCGTCAGCGCCTCACTCGCGGAGAGTGCCTCCACAGCGATGACCTGTAATGGGAATGGGGCCTGCCACAATTTTGAGTTCGATGATCGGATGTGTCCGAGCTGGAAAGGGACCCGTGACAGACGACACACGCCGAAAGGTCGTGCAGGCTTGATGCGTGAGTGGGTCACCCGACTGTCAGATGAAGGTGTGTCCTCCCTGCCGACACCCAGCCTCATTTCACAGTTGGCTGCATTCCCGTTTACGGTCTGGAATGCCGTGCGCAGTCGGAGCCAACCGGATTTCAGTCACGAGGTGTACGAGGCCATGTCTGGCTGTCTCGCTTGCAAATCCTGTGCAGGACAGTGCCCAATCAAGGTCAGTGTTCCAACGTTTAGAGCTCAGTTCTTACAGGCCTATCACACACGCTATGCGCGCCCCGTGAAAGACTGGCTGATAAGCACGCTCGAGTTTGTGATTCCATTTGCGGCACAAGTACCCGGGTTTTACAACCGACTGATTGATGGCCGTCTCGGACGCGCGCTGCTTCGACGCCTTGGAATGGTTGATTCCCCACGCGTCTCAGGGGTTGATCCACATCGTGCCGCGGTTGAAGCCGGCTTCACAATCACGGATCTCTCGCGATTACGCAGGATGGCGACAGAAGAGCCTGAACGGCTTAAGCGCCAAGTAGTGATCGTTCAGGATGCGTTTACCAGTTATTTTGAGACGCCGTTAGTGTTGGATGTGCTGACGTTGTTACAGCGGGTCGGATTTGAGCCCTCTGTCCTACCCTTCCGCGCCAATGGCAAACCGCTCCATGTGCATGGATTTTTAAACTGGTTTAAGCGTGTCGCAGACCGCCAGACGCAGATCTTGACGCAACTCGATGAGGTAGGCGTGGCATTGGTCGGGATCGATCCATCTATGACGCTCACCTATCGCTCTGAGTATCGAGACGCTGGTCTTAAGCCACCTCAAGTTCAACTCCTTCAAGAGTTTTTGGTCAGCCGGCAGGCCGAACTATCCCTCACCAGTCAGCTCCCAGTTCGTCGGTATCGTCTGCTCGCGCATTGTACGGAAGCCACACTCGCTCAAAGCAGCTTAAAAGCGTGGCAAACGTTGTTTGCATTGGTTGGGCATCGATTGGACCTTGATGCCGTTGGCTGTTGTGGAATGGCCGGCACCTACGGACATGAAACACGGCACCAAGAAACGTCCCGAAAGATCTACCAGCAAAGTTGGCAACCCAAGATTGAGGCGGACACTGACGCCATCTTACTGGCGAGTGGATACTCGTGCCGGTCTCAGGTCAAACGTCTGTCATCGCAGTCTCTGATGCATCCCGCCTCTGCATTATTGGCCGCACTACCGACATCGACCTGACTGCGCCCGTGACAGCGACCGACACCGAGGGTTGGTCTTAGTGGCTGTACTTGCGCCAGTCGGCGCAATGGATTTCGGGAGGGTGTGATCGCACTGAGTCGATCTTTTTTGGCACGTACGCAGTAGACCGCCCCGACTGGCCATTCCCGCCTCGCCAATCGATGCTCAGCGCCTTTAAATAGGCGCCTGATGACGCGCTTCGCAAAGGGCAAACTATACACCGCATAGCGCGTTAACTCGGGCTCAAGGCCCAACAAGCGACACCAATCCTCAGCGCGCCAGACGCTCAAATAACGAATCTGCCACGGAACGAGACTGTCAAGACCGGTACTCAACAGACGGCGGATGCCCCAAGTCGATTGAGGATTGAATCCAAAAATTAGCAGACGTCCACCTGGCTTTAAGATGCGCTCCACCTCGCGCAATAACTGATGTGGATCCTCACTCAGTTCTAAGGTGTGCTGAAGCACAACAATATCAATCGATTCTGTCGCAAATGGCAGAAGTTCAAGCTCTGCACAGACGGTCGGACAATGCGCATGACCGACGACATCGCAGCCCGTCATGACATGAAAACGCACAGGTGCAAGCGAATCAGCAATGAGTGGGAACCGTGAGCTGCCACCAATTTGCACGACCGTTTTTCCGAATAACCGCCGTAACTCTTTCCGTGCAACGCGCCGCTCCTCGACTTGAACGCGATGGCCCAGTTGCCCTCGAATCCATCGATCCCAAGCCATCTGTCGCTCAGTCGGCGATAATCTGAATGCAGGACGTTTTCCCATGGCTTCATGCTACCATTCGCCTCTTACGCTTCAAGCACAACAAAAGGAAGACACCATGGGAATGTTGTCCGGAAAACGCGCCCTCGTGATCGGCGTGGCCAGCAAACTCTCGATCGCCTACGGCATTGCGGATGCGTTACACCGCGAAGGTTGCGAACTGGCATTTACCTATCAAAATGACAAGCTCAAAGAGCGTGTTTTAGGATTTGCTGAGGGTTGGGGCACGCCTGCATCACGTTGCTTTCCCTGCGACGTGGCAAGCGATACGGAAATCGATCAAGCGTTTACAGCGCTAGCTACGCACTGGGACAGTCTCGACATCGTCGTGCACTGTGTCGCGTTCGCGCCGGGCGATCAACTTGCCGGTCGCTTCGTCGATGTCACGACCCGGGAAGGATTCCGAATTGCCCATGATATTTCGGCGTACAGCCTGATTGGTGTTGCGCGGGCAGCACAGCCCTTGATGTCAGGCCGGGCCGGCAGCATCATCACGTTGTCGTATCTCGGCGCCGTGCAGACCATGCCGAATTACAACGTCATGGGCTTGGCAAAAGCGAGCCTTGAGGCTGGTGTCCGGTATTTGGCAACGAGCATGGGGCCAGAGGGTCATCGGGTGAATGCGATCTCAGCGGGCCCGATTCGAACACTGGCCGCGAGTGGTATCAAAGATTTTCGGTCGATGCTTGCGTATAACGCGTCACGGACACCGTTGCGCCGAAACACAACGATCGAAGAGGTGGGAAACACGGCTGCATTCCTTGGCTCAGATTTGGCGTCAGGAATTACGGGGCAAGTGATCTACGTCGATAACGGGTTCAACATTACAGCCATGGGTGAGTCAGACAACGCATGACCTGGGAGATCGCGCGGATTGCCGCGTTCAATGACAACTACATCTGGGCCTTGTCGCATGGCTCAGACGCATGGGTCGTTGATCCCGGTGCCGCGGACCCGGTGCTTGCATGGCTTGCAGAATCCGGATGTCAACTACAGGGTATTTTGCTGACGCATTGGCATCGGGACCACCAAGGGGGCGTACAAGCCCTAGTGGATGCCTTTCCCGACTGCGCTGTCATTGGTTCGGCAAAGCAACTGGCAGGGCCGTCTACTCCAGTGACAGAGGGTACCTCCATTTCCGTTCTTGGACTCACGTTTCACGTGCATGCAACCCCAGGCCATACGCTCGATCATGTCTGCTACGTTTGCACCGACCCACGTTTACCCGCACCCATCGCGTTCACCGGTGACACTCTATTTGCGGGCGGGTGCGGTCGATTGTTTGAGGGTGATGCGACGCAACTGTTTTCTAGTCTAAGTCGCTTCGCGATTTACCCAGACACAACAGAGGTGTATTGCGCGCACGAATATACGGTCTCGAATCTCCGTTTTGCGGCGGCTTGCGAGCCCGAAAATCGACACATCACGCAACGCCTTGAAGACGCAGAAAAATTAACTGCGAACGGTCAAGCGACCGTTCCATCGACACTTGGGCTTGAGCGACAAACCAATCCGTTTCTGCGGGCCCAAACTGTCGCAGAGCTTGCACATCGACGAACATGGAAGGACCAGTTTTGACCTTCCAGAACCAGAGCCGTGCTGTCGTCGTCATCGCAACACTCATGCTGAATGCATGTCAGCCGATCGCGTCTGAGTCGAACACCCTTGGCAGTACAAACACGCAGCCACCAACGGTCGTAGAGTCCACCCCGACACCACCCGCAGGCGCGCACCTGAAGTCTTCAGACGACGACCTGGTGGTTAGCCAAACAACGGCGGACTCCACTCAACCTGAGGAGATCAATCAGGTTCAGCCTTTGTCGGAAAAGGATCTCTACGATCCCCTTGCAATTATTCGCGAGCTCGGACAAGCCAAGGATTCGCCAGAGATCATCCCAGAAGACCCGCTTGCGACCCAGGTACTGCCATCAGCGGGGCTCGAGGGTGACTTTCCTAAACCTCCGGTCGAGGATCTTCTACCGCCCACATCCGCAGCCGATACGGACACCACGGCGGTAAAGCCAGCCACCGATGCGGGCGAAAAGACTGTGCAAGTCCCGACGACCGAATCTCCGATCTGGGAGCGATTACGCGCAGGATTCAGTCTGCCTGCACTGCCAGATCACCGTGAAGCCACTGGACACATTAAAGAGCTCATCGAGAATCAGACGGCGCTTGAAGAATTTCTCAACAAAGGGGCGCTCTACCTTCCTTTTGTCCTGAGCGAAGTTGAAAAGCGGCAGATGCCACTTGAGGTCGCCTTGTTACCTTATGTCGAGTCTGGATATTCACCATGGGCCGTCTCCCCCATGGGTGCAATGGGGATGTGGCAGATCATGCCGGGGACGGCACGTTTATTGTCGTTAAAGCGGGACAATACCTGCGACCAGCGGCGTGACCTTATCGCATCCACCCGCGCGGGCCTTGATTACTTGGAAGATTTAGCGAAGCGGTTTGATGGGGACTGGATGCTCGCGTTAGCGGCCTATAACGCGGGCCCTGGACGTGTCGAGCGAGCCGTCAAAGCCAATCAAGCCAAAAAACGACCAACTGATCTTTGGTCGCTGAAATTGCCGAGAGAAACGACGCGGTATGTGCCTCGGCTCTTGACCTTGCGTGACCTCATCCGCGATGCAGACGCCTTAAACCTGACACTTCCAGAGATTCCCTCTGAAATCAGCTTCACCACCGTCTTTTTAGAAGCACCAATGGAAGTGTCGCTGGCGGCTGAGTTAAGCCAACTGAGTATTGAAGAGATTCGCCGACTCAATCCGTGTATCCGGAGCTGGATCACACCCTCACATCAACCGTACACCCTACTATTGCCGACAGAATCCGCCGGAGGCTTTGCCTCAAAACTCGTCTCAATCTCAGTCCGAGATTACATTCGGACGCGACCCTATAGGATTGTGAGTGGAGACAGCCTGAGCCGTATTGCCCAAAAAGTTGGGGCAACTGTGGATGAGTTAAAACTACTCAATGGACTCACCTCTTCCCGAATTATCGCGGGCCAAACGCTCCGAATCCCAAATACTGGGGGCTCATCAGACTCGCTACTTGCGCTGGCAGAGGGCGGCCCGGGAGATACATTCCGCTACAAAGTCCGCTCAGGGGACTCCTTGTGGGAAATTGCGCGGCGATTCAATACGACAGTCAACACGTTAAAAGAACTCAATAACGCAAGCACTTTGATTCGTCCTGGACAATGGCTCACGGTCCCCCTGAACTGACATCGCCTCACAAACTCATAAATGCCTGTCAAAATTGTTGACACTTTACCCCTCAGGTTTGAATTTGATCGTCATTGACCTGAAGTTGTTTTCAAATGTGAGCGCATCAAATTGAGCAACTTCTTGAAAAGGAGATGCGCGTTGGACGGCCGATACCGCCGAACGATCAAATATCTGCTCGCCGCTCGATCTAATCACGCGAACCTCAACGACTTCACCATTTGCTGCCAAAGCGACGTTTAAATCGACCTCAAGGCCAGCTTGAAATGTGACCGGACGACGCCAAGCTCGCGTAATTCGCGTAGTCATGGAGTTCAGAGCTGCGGCGGTGGCTCGCTCCGACACAATTGGCGTTACTTTCTTAGCTATAGCGGGACGCTCACGAGACTCTATTCCCTTTCGCTTGGCTTCAGCCTCTGCATTAACGAAGGATTCCGACAATATTTTTGCCTTCGCAACCCTCTGTTCAGATTGCTGGTTTCTCTCCACCTGCTCTATTGCTCGGATCATCTCCGAGTCCTGTACCGGCTTATCAGACCTCTGATCATGCACAGAGCGCTTCCATTCGGCGAGCGCCTTTTCAGCCTGAAGACGAGTCGCGCGACTCTCTCGTGTCACCGTAACGCTTGGAACAGTGGTGACCTTTTCACAAAAGACGCCAATCATGACTCCGAGATTCTCTTGATAGAATGCAAAGGCAGGACCCGAAAAGGAAATATCAAGGGGACGCGTTCTTTCGCATTTAGTCGCCTTTTCTCCTTCGAAAAACGCTTTAAATGTAGAGAGGTTGGCACCCAAGTCGGGAAACAGTTGAGCGTACGCTTCAACGTCATCATTAGGGACCTTTAAAACCTCATTGATCATCGACGGGAGGCCGACAGTACTCGCTGTGTCGGCAGCCATAATGACTTCACTGAGCGGGAT
>RFUY01000091.1 GCA_009922705.1 Gammaproteobacteria bacterium | reverse complement strand
GGTACAGTCATGACCCTGTGCTTAGAAAAGCGGGGTGTCCAGCGAAACCTGAAGTTTATGGGGACACAAGTCCAGATCGAGTTCGACATCCCCATGGCTGAGGTGGTGATGGATTTCTTTGATCGGCTGAAGTCAGCAACCCGTGGGTTTGGGTCATTAGATTACAGTTTTGTTCGGTTTCAGCACGCACCGCTCGTGCGCTTGGATATCCTGATCAACGGCGAACGTGTGGATGCGTTGGCCGCCATCGTGCATCGCGATCAATCGCAATCCCGTGGGCGCGATTTGGCGGAGAAGCTTCGAGAGCTCATTCCCCGACAGATGTTTGATGTGGCCATTCAAGCCGCGATTGGCCGGCATGTGATTGCGCGGACCACGGTCAAGGCGCTCCGAAAAAATGTCACCGCAAAATGTTATGGTGGCGATGCGAGCCGGAAGCGGAAGCTTCTGGAGAAACAGAAGGCGGGTAAAAAACGCATGAAGCAAGTGGGGCGGGTTGAGATCCCACAAGATGCGTTTTTAGCGGTATTAAAGGTCGACTAACGGAATGGATTTTACCTTGATTTTGGTGCTGGTGGTGTTCGCCACTGGCATCATTGTGGCCTTGGATTGGGCCGTCCTTAAACGCCGTCGTGGCGAGGCTCAGCCTGGCTTTATTGTGGAGCAAAGCCGCTCCTTCTTTCCGGTCCTTGCGGCCGTGTTGGTCCTCCGGTCGTTTTTGTTCGAGCCGTTTCAAATTCCCAGTGGATCTATGTTACCCACGCTAAAGATTGGCGATTTTATTTTGGTCAATAAGTTTGAATACGGGCTTCGGTTACCCGTGCTCGGAACGCGTGTTGTGGACTTTGGATCTCCGGAGCGGGGCGACGTGATGGTCTTCAAGTACCCAGAGGATACGCGGATTAATTTTATCAAGCGGGTCATTGGTGTCCCAGGTGATCTGATCGAATATCGCGATAAAACGCTGTTTATCAACGGCGTTGAGCAGACACAGGTCGTGGTTGATGTCACCGAGGGATTGACGTTACCCCCCTTGAGTGTCGAAGTCACTGAGACACTCGCAGAGCGCCCACATCACCTCTGGAAACGGCTGACGCCGGGACGCAATTATGGCCCCTTCGTCGTCCCCGAAGGGCAGTATTTTGTGATGGGTGACAACCGGGATAATTCCAACGATAGCCGTGTGTGGGGTTTTGTCGATGATGCATTGATCGTCGGGCGCGCAGTGGCTGTGTGGATGTATTGGGAAACGCTGCTCAGTATTCCGTCATTTGCTGATGTTCGGGTTATCCGATGAGCGAATCGCTCACACTCCTGCAGTCGCGGTTGGGGTATACCTTTCGTGACCCACAGCATTTGGAATCGGCGCTGACGCATCGCAGTATGGGGCCAATCCACAACGAGCGCCTCGAGTTCCTCGGGGATTCGATCGTCAATTTTGTCGTCGCTGAAGCCTTGTTCCAGAAATACAGTGAGGCGCGGGAAGGAAAGCTCACGCGCATGCGAGCGGCCTTGGTGCGTGGTCAGTCGCTTTCCGAGCTTGCCCGCCGGTTGCAGCTTGGAGAAGCACTGCGACTTGGCTCGGGAGAGCGGAAGAGTGGCGGACGCCGTCGTGACTCGATTTTGGCGGATGCGATGGAAGCTGTGATTGGTGCCATTTATCTCGATGGTGGGATGGAGGCTTGTCAGCAGTGTATTGGGGCGTGGTTCCAAGCTGATTTGGATCGGGTCAACCCCGACCAAGTTGAGAAAGATCCAAAAACAGCGCTACAAGAGTGGTTGCAGCGCGAGCGCCTGTCCCTGCCATCCTATGTGGTGATGGAGGTCACGGGTCCGGCGCATCAGCAAGCATTCCGTGTGCATTGTGTGGTCGACGGGCTTCCGCAGGCGACCGAAGGCACCGGGACCTCACGCCGCGAAGCAGAACAGGTTGCCGCGCAGCGCGCGCTGGAGCAACTGCAGGGTGGATAGTCGATTTGGCTTCGTGGCACTCATCGGGCGCCCAAACGTGGGTAAGTCGACCTTACTGAATCATATTCTCGGGTTTAAGCTGAGTATTACCTCACGAAAGCCGCAAACCACGCGGCACCGGCTGCATGGTATCTGGACTGAGGATGCCGTACAGATTGCCTTTGTGGACACCCCTGGGATGCACCAGGATCAGCCTAAGGCCATGAATCGACTCATGAATCAGACGGCAGAGAGCGCTCTCAATGATGTGGATGTGATCGCTCTCCTCACTGATGGGGTCCGCTGGACGGAGGAAGATCAACGCGTCTACGACAAGATTGCGCGGATTGAAGTGCCGCGTCTTTGGGTGATCAACAAAGTCGACAAGTTGGCCGACAAGGGCCTTTTGTTGCCACATATTCAGTCTGTGATACGCACCCATCAGTTTGCAGAGGTGTTTCCTGTCTCAGCGCTGAAAACCCTGAATCTAGACCCGCTCTTGGGCTATCTGAAACAAGCGATGCCTGCGGGTCCATTTTTGTACAGTGAGGACCAAGTCACAGATCGCTCCGAACGCTTTCTGGCGGCAGAGTTGATTCGAGAGCAAATCATGCGTCAGCTCGGGGATGAGGTTCCTTACGAAACCACCGTGGAGATCGAGTCCTTTGATCGGCAGGAAACTCGGGTCGGGATTCACGCGCTGATTTCTGTCGAGCGGCCGGGACAGAAAGGCATCATTGTGGGTGAAGGTGGTCTTCGTTTAAAGCAAATTGGCATTGAGGCTCGCCGACAACTGGAGACCCTTTTGGAGGCGCAGGTGGCACTCAAACTCTGGGTCAAGGTGCGTTCGAGTTGGTCAAATGATGAGCGCGCCTTAAAAAGCCTCGGCTATTCTGAGTTCGACTGATGCTCCGGTTTTGGCTGATCCGTCGACAGCCGTATCGTGAGACGAGTCTGTTGGTCACCGCCTTAACCGAACAAGATCAACTGGTGCGCGGTGTCATTCGGGGGGCGCACAGTCGCTCGGAGTTCGAGCTCTGCGAAGGTGAATTTTCGGGAGCCGGGCTGCAGCGGATTCAACACGTGTCGTCCTTGTCTGCGCGCGTTCCTTTGTCCGGCATACAATTGATCTCGGCACTCTATGCCAATGAGATTTTGTATTATCTGATTCCTGAAGGAGCGCCGTGTTCGGGACTGTTTGAGGCCTATACTGCGGTCGTGACAGGGTGCGCGCGAGGGGAGCAGGTGACTGCCTTGCGAACGCTAGAACGCCATGTGCTTCGGGAATTGGGCTTGTATGTGTACGCGAGTCAAGCGCCAGATGAGATGAGGGTCCAAGATCGGTATTATCGGCTTGGCGCTGACGGGCAGTTGGTTGAGGTTCAACCGCAGGATGCAGAGGCCGCGCCTGGTGCCTGGTGGCTGCAACTGATCGAAGGGCAGTGGGCGATTGGGCAGCTGGGATTTGCGACGCGAGTGCACCGAACACTCATCGATCGCGCATTGGGTGGCCGCCGGTTGGTGAGCCGAGAACTTGTCTTGGATTGGAAGAAGGCGACTGATGACTCGTAATGTTCGCTTGGGCGTCAATATTGACCATATCGCTACGTTGCGGAATGCCCGCGGCGGTGTTGATCCACATCTTCTTCACATGGCGCTTGCGGTAGAGGAGGCTGGTGCGGACGGGATTACACTGCACCTGCGCGAGGATCGCCGCCATATTCGTGATGACGACGTCGATCTTCTACGGGCACATTTGCGGACGCCGATGAATTTAGAGATTGCGGCGACTGATGCCATGATCAGTATCGCACTGCGAGTTCGTCCGCACGCGGTGTGCTTAGTCCCTGAGCATCGTTTGGAGATCACGACAGAGGGTGGGTTAGATGTGCTTGGACATCGTGACCGGATTGCTCAGTGTGTCGAGACACTGAGTGCCCAAGGGATCCGGGTGAGCCTGTTCATTGACCCTAATCCAGCCCAAATAGAGGGGGCCGCGGAGGTTGGCGCGCCGGTGATCGAACTGCACACGGGCGACTATGCCAATGCCAGTGATCGTTTACAGCGTGCTGCGCAGTTACAGACGCTGCAAGCGTCGGCGGCACGCGCGCAGCGATTGGGGCTGGAGGTGCATGCGGGGCACGGACTGACCAAGTTTAATGTACAGCCCGTGGCGGCGATTGCCGGTCTTCGGGAGTTGAATATCGGACACAGTTTGATTGGGCGTGCACTCCTTGTTGGCCTTCCAAGTGCTGTTGGCGAGTTCAAGCAACTGATTCTGGGGGCATAGCGCTGATGCTGGTTGGTCTCGGTCTCGATGTCTGCCGGATCGATCGAATCCAGCACGTGTTAGACCGTCATGGGGTCCGGTTTAGCGCTCGAATTTTGGCAGAGGCCGAACAAGCGGAGTTGGTGCGTTTACCGACAGCGGCTCATGCACGTTTTCTTGCAAAGCGGTTTGCCGCGAAGGAAGCCTTCAGTAAGGCGCTCGGCACCGGCATTGGTCGGGGATTTGGATTCACAGATGTGTGGGTGACGCATGGCGCGTTGGGAGAGCCCCGTCTCGACGTGAGTCCGCGTCTTGCTCCAGTGTTGTCAGCACGCGGGGTGAGCACGCTTTGGATCAGTTTGACTGACGAAATCGAGCTAGCGGCTGCGGTCTGCGTGCTGGAGTCCAAGTAGATCCAGATGTTCGCGGTGGCGCAAGGGGGCCGCAATACGCAGATGGGTGAGTTGCGCGAGCATCTTCCGTGACAGCGTTGGTGAGATTTCTGGTCTCACCCAGATCTCGCAGGCCACCCCGGGCCGTAATAACATTTTTGCGAAGTGGCTCAGAAAAGGGGCATCCGTCCCCCACGTGTAGAGGGCGCGTTCTTTCGCAGAGAGCGGACCACCGTGGCGATGCCGATAGACCAAAGCGACGGGTTGAACGTAAGCACCCCCTTGAATCGCAGCCTCAAATAGACTGCTTTTGAAGGGAAGCAGTCGCCGTCCGTCCGTACTGGTGCCCTCTGGAAACAAAAATACATTATGTCCCTGGCTCAAATGACCGACGATGGGGTTGAGCTCGAGACGGGAGTTGCCCGGTCTGCGGCTGATAAAAATGGTGTTTTGCAACCGAGCAATCCAGCCGATCAAGGGCCATTGTTGGACCTCATCTTTGGACACAAAGACACCTGGAATCCGGCTGCCGAGCACGAAGATATCGAGATATGACACGTGATTTGCCGCGATCAATAGCGGACGTCTTGGACTGAACTGGCCACGCAACAGCATGCGAACCCCGAGGATCCGTAAGGCGCCGCGGTAGAAACGACACCGAATATGTCTACCGTCGCCGGTTCGTAGCAAGAAGCCGAGCAATTGTTGAATGAACAGCAGCACTGTCCAGGCAAGCAGCAATACAATCCGGAGCGTCGCGCGTAAACCCGCACCCGTGCGTTCCATGAGGCGAGTCAGGCGCCTTAGTCGGTAAGAATGCGATAACACGGCGTATATCCACCTTGCATTTTCATGCGACGTTCGGCCACTAAGCGGGTCAGCAGCGCATCCACTGCCTGCATCAGCGTCGCATCGCCTCGAATCAAGAAAGGACCCTGGGTTTGTATTGCCTGTTGAACCTGAGGTTTAACGTTCCCTGAAACAATGCCTGAAAACAGTGCGCGCAGATTTTGGGCGAGGGCTGCGGGTGACTGATCGCGATGCAAGGTAAGCCCCGCCATTGCCTCATGGGTGGGAACGAACGGTGTCTTCAGTGGATCATCGATTGAAAGCGTCCAATTGAAAAAATAGGCATCGTTCGTGTGCCGTCGGTAGCGTCGAAGGGCCTCCCGTCCCTCGACCATCCGTTGGGCGACAGCCTCTGGATCATTCATGATCAGTTCAAGACGTGCTGTGGTTTTTGGACCGAGTGTCTCGATGAGGAAGTGCTGGAATGCCCGAAGGGTGTCTGTCGATTCGGTCGGTCCGGTTAACACCACGGGGAGGGGATCTTCTTGATTCTCCGGAGCGGCCAAGATCGCCAGCAGATAGAGAATTTCTTCAAACGTCCCGACACCTCCAGGGAAGATGACAAGTCCATGGGCGATTCGGACAAAGGCCTCGAGCCGCTTTTCAATGTCAGGCATGATCACAAGCTCGCCGACCACACCATTTGGGGGCTCCGCTGCGATGATGCCAGGCTCAGTGATCCCAATAAATCGGCCTTGACGCCAGCTTTGCCGGCGATGTCCGTGCGCGGCACCACGCATCGGGCCTTTCATGGCGCCAGGGCCACAGCCTGTGCAAATATCAAAACGCCGAAGCCCCAAGGCCTCGCCGACGCGAACGCTATAGTCATACTCGTCTTTACTGATCGCGTGACCACCCCAACACACAATAGTGTTTAGTTCGCGTTGCGCATCGAGTACCTTGGCATTGCGCAGTACTTGAAACACCAGATCAGTGGCGGCAATGCCAGGCTGGTCGGGACGGACGGTGACTAAATCCCGAATCAGTAACAAATCGCGCAGCATCGCAAACAGCATGTCGTGAATGGTTTCGATGAGGACTCCATCCACAAATGCCTGC
>RFUY01000010.1 GCA_009922705.1 Gammaproteobacteria bacterium | reverse complement strand
CCCCCCGCACTCAGGTTCCCGCCGGCAGTGTGGCCATTGCAGGGGCCCAAACCACGGTGTATCCGACAGACACGCCAGGCGGCTGGCATATCATCGGTCGAACACAACAGCCAATGGTCCAGGTGGGCGACACCATTGCACTCACCCTCCCGCTCGGTCGACGTGTGCGTTTCTCTGCGATCCCCTACGCTCAATTCCAGACGCGAGAGCCCTGTTCATGAGCTTACGTATCCTGCACGCGAGCCCGCTGCACTCGCTGCAAGATTTGGGGCGATTTGGCGGTCAGTCACTCGGGGTCACCACAGCCGGACCGTTGGATGTCCAAGCGTTCAGCTGGGCACAACGCATCCTCGGTAATTCCCCAGATGAGGCTGCACTAGAACTGATTCGCGGGGGCTTTATCGCGGAGTTTATGGCCCCGGTGAGTTTTGCGCTAACCGGAGCAGAGTGTGCAGCGACACTGTCTGGAAAGCCCTGCCCAAACTGGATGACACACCATGCCAATCGAGGCGATCGACTCGTCTTACAGAGCCCAAGACAAGGGCAGATCACATACCTAGCGGTGGCTGGCGGATGGGATGTCGCCCCGCGTTTTGGCAGCGTCGCCACCAGCCGTCGCGATCACTTGGGAGGTCTTCACGGAGAGGGCTCCCCCTTAGTTGCAGGGGATATCTGCGTGTTTCGCGCCCCACGACAGGTGTCAGGTGGCGTGCCTCGACGCTTTATCCCCAACTACCAACACCCACTCACACTCCGACTTATGCCGGGATATCAATGGGACACATTTTCTCCGAGTGCACACACACAGCTCCTGACAACCGCCTATCAAGTTGGCCATGAGATCAGTCGGATGGGCTATCGCTTGCAGGGCACGCCACTACCTGAGGTTCCGGATGCCGGTCTTTCAGAGCCAATTGCGTTTGGTTCGATTCAAGTCCCTCCAGATGGTCAGCCGATTGTGCTGTTACGCGATCGACAATCGCTCGGTGGCTACCCAAAGCTTGGGGTCGTGGTACGGGAAGACATTGGTGCACTCTGTCAGAGACGCCCCGGTGATCCGATTGTTTGGGAACTCGCCGACAGAGCTGAACAGACGGATCGCTTGGTGCAACACATTGATTTTTTTGGGGCGATTGTTTAGGCAAATAAATCGTGGTACACCGCTGTTTGATTCAAGTCATTAACAATAACGACTACCAATCACTCAGGAGACTTGACCATGACCATCTCAGTGCGTCCAGTTGTCACTGGACTTGCCCTCGCCCTCTCACTCGGGCTCGCTCAAACCGCATCTGCTGACACGTGGGATATGCCCACACCGTACCCGGATGCGACCTTCCATACCGTGAATATTCAGCAGTTTGCGAAGGAGATTGCAGACAAAAGTGGTGGGAAACTCGCCATCACGGTTCACTCCGCTGGATCTTTGTTTAAACATCCAGAAATCAAAAATGCCGTACGGAATGGACAGGTACCAATCGGCGAGTTCTTCCTCTCATTATTGACGAATGAGAACCCTGCCTTTGGGATCGATTCTCAACCGTTCCTCGCAACCAACTATGCGGATGCCAAGCGTCTTTGGTCTGCGCAGAAGCCAGTTGTCGACAAACTACTGGATGCGCAGGGCCTGATGGCCCTCTACGCCGTACCCTGGCCACCGCAGGGCTTGTATACCAAGCGAGAGGTAAATTCTCTGGCAGACCTCAAGGGGATGAAGTTCAGAACCAACAATGCCGTGTTGGAAAAGCTCGCGCAAAAGGCAGGCGCTGCGCCAACCCAGATTGAAGTTCCAGACATTCCACAGGCCTTTGCCACAGGGCGCGTCGAAGCCATGATTACCTCACCGTCGACAGGCGCGAACTCAAAAGCGTGGGACTACCTCAATCATTTCTATGACACCCAAGCCTGGGTCCCTAAAAATATTGTCGTGGTCAACAAGCGCGCGTTTCAACGGCTCGATGCAGCAACGCAAAAAGCGGTGATGGAAGCGGCTGCTTCTGCCGAGGCGCGTGGCTGGGAAATGAGTCAGAAAGAGACCGCTGAAAAGATTGCGATATTGAAGCAAAACGGCATCACCGTGCACACACCGTCCGCGGAACTGATGAACGGTCTCAAAGCCCTTGGGCAGGAGATGATCACAGAATGGAAAGCCAGTGCTGGTGCCGATGGCGCGACCATTTTGGCCAACTACTGAGCGCCTAAGGCCGCTCAGATTGCGGCCTTAAACGAATGCGTTCTGTGTTGGAGTTCTGCTATCGCGCCAGTGCCCTGTGTGGTGCACTGGCGCTTGCCTGCATCTGTACACTCATCTCAATCCAAGTGGTGTTCAATAGCATCGACCGGTTGATGCTGGCCATGACCGGCGAAGCCATCGGTCTGACGATTCCAAGCTATTCAGAATTCTCTGGGTTACTTCTGGCAGCTGGGACCTTTCTCGCATTGGGCTATACCTTTCGAGCGGGCGCCCATATTCGTGTCACCTTGGTATTGCAAGCCCTCCCCCCCCATTGGCGAACGCAAGCCGACCGCGCGAGCCTGCTCATCGGGATGGCCATGATCTCTTATCTAACGTGGTATCTCGGTGTGATTACCTGGGAGGCATGGATTTACAAGGATGTTACGCCTGGCATCATTCCAGTCCCGATTTGGGTCCCGCAATTGTGCATGACGCTCGGTAGCGCGATTCTAGCGCTCGCACTCCTCGATACCCTCCTCTGGGGCACTCAGGCTGTAAACAATGATTGAGCTCTGGCTCGCTTTTGTCGTCTTTATCGGGCTGATTGCACTCCTTGCTCTGGGTATTTGGGTCGGCATTGCGCTACTGATTGTTGGACTTGTCAGTTTACTGCTGTTCGCCAACGCGCCGCCTGGGATTGTCCTGGCAACCACAACCTGGGGTACCTTGAACTCTTGGTCGCTAGCCGCCCTACCGCTGTTTATCTGGATGGGGGAAATTCTCTTTCGATCACGTCTCTCTACGACCCTATTTTCTGGGCTCTCACCCTGGCTTGGCCGCTTGCCAGGCCGGCTGCTGCACGTCAATATTTTTGGCTCTGCCGTGTTTGCCGCGGTCAGTGGATCATCGGCAGCCACAGCCGCGACTATCGGCAAAATGTCGATGCCAGAACTACGTCGCCGAGGCTATCCGGAGCGGCTCATGATCGGGACTTTGGCAGGATCAGCGACGCTTGGCTTACTCATTCCTCCGTCGATCATCTTGATTGTTTATGGGGTCGCCACTGATCAGTCCATCGCCCGCCTGTTTGTCGCAGGGGTCGCGCCGGGCGCACTGCTGGTCGCTCTATTTGCAGGCTATGTGATTCTTTGGGGGCTCCTCAATCCCAGTCAGCTGCCCGAAGAGGAGCCCAGCCCCCTGCGCGCAAAACTAGCAGCAAGCCTCGATTTATTACCGGTCATTGGCCTAATTGTCGGCGTGATCGGCTCCGTTTATGCCGGGATCGCTTCCCCGACCGACGCAGCAGCCCTCGGTGTCGTCTTGGCGTTGTTACTCACAGCCATTCAAGGTGACCTCAATTGGGAAACATTTAAAGCAGGCATTTTCGGCGCAGTTAAAACCTCCTGCATGATCGGATTTATCTTAGTTGGTGCAGGCTTTCTGACGGTTGCCATGGGGTTTTCGGGCATTCCCCGAATGATTGCGAGTTGGATCGGTGGGTTGGGTCTGACTCCAGGCGAACTACTGATCGCTCTGACCCTCTTTTTTGTCATTCTAGGCTGCTTTTTAGACGGCATCTCAATTGTTGTCCTCACCACATCCATCATTATGCCCATGGTCCTGCAAGCAGGCATCGATCCTATTTGGTTTGGGATTTATCTAGTGCTCGTGGTTGAGATGTCGCAAATTACACCGCCGGTCGGCTTTAATCTGTTCGTGTTGCAAACCATGACCCAGCGCAATATTTTGCAGATTGCATTCGATGCGCTGCCATTTTTCCTGCTCATGGCCGTCGCGATTGTATTGATTACCTGGATGCCTGAGATCGTTTTAACTTTGCCAAATATGATGGGACGCTGACAATGACACTGCGATTGAATGCAGATATCGGGGAGAGTTACGGACCTTGGACAATGGGCGATGACGCGGCACTGATGCCAGTCATCGACATGGCAAATATTGCCTGCGGTGGTCACGCCTCGGACCCGATAACAATGCGCAAAACGGTCCGCTTAGCATTAAGTCACGGCGTCACACTTGGAGCCCATCCGAGTTATCCCGACCTCTTAGGGTTCGGCCGACGGCCAATGGCGATGCCGGCCGCAGAGATTGAGGCGCACGTGCTCGCACAGATCGGCGCACTTGCCGCCATTATTAAGGCTGAAGGCGGTGTACTCAGTTACGTCAAACCCCATGGCGCGCTCTACAACACCATGATTCAAAAGCCTGAGGTGATGGAGGCAGTCATGCAGGCTGTGAGCCGATTTGATGGACAGCTGCAGCTGATGATTCTGTCGACAAGCCTGATCGAACAGCATAGTGAGCGTGCAGCCGCCCATGGCATAACACTGATTCGCGAGGCCTTTGCAGATCGTCGCTACACGGAATCAGGTGAACTGGATGATCGCGCGAACCCCGGGGCGGTCTACCATGAGTGGGATGACATTGCCGCGCAAGTCAAGCGATTAGCGACCCAGGGGGAAGTCATTGCGCGCAATGGGGAAGCCCTAAAAATTCAGGCGGACTCGCTCTGCGTGCATGGAGACAATCCAGCATCGATTCGGACGGCTGGCGCGATCCGAACACTACTAGAGCAAGCGGCATGACCAAGTGGAATCGAAAATATGGCGAAGCGGGCACCCGTCTCTTCGGGGATGCGCCCAACACATTGATTGCAACGCAGGTCCCACACTTACACCCCAGGCCTCAGACAGTCTTGTGCCTCGCCGATGGCGATGGGCGTGACGGTACCTGGCTTGCACAACAAGGCTTCGCGGTGACAGCGGTCGATTTATCCGAGGTAGGTACCGTCCAAGCGCGCCATCATGATCAAGTCGCTGGCGTCACGGTTCACAGGATCATAGCGGACCTTGCGGACTGGCAGCCACCACGCACGCAACGCTGGGATCTCATCACCATGTCTTTTCTGCAGTGTGAATCCGCTGTCCGCCAGCGGGTGGTCCAGCAAGTCAGGCATTGGCTGCAGCCAGGTGGTTACTGCCTGATCGAGGGCTTTTCAAGCCAAGGGCTGACTGCGAACACAGAAGGACCCAAGGATTCCGACCTGCTCTATGACAGAGAGACCGTCCAGAACTGGCTGGAGGGCCTGATCATCCATCTGTGTGAAGACGCACAAGTCGAGCTCGACCAGGGTATCTCGCATGTCGGTACCGGACATGTGATTCGAGTCTGTGCCCAACAGCCTACCTGAGCACGAGGGTCACTGCTGGCGGTGCGTACTCTCGAAAATGTGCGTCGCATTCGCGGCGACAAAACCCTGAAACAAGGCTCCCGACGCATCCGGGAAACGCTCGGCAAACTCATAGAAACAACTCGGGATCGAGGTTTTGGTGCCACACCCGAAGGCATAGTCAACGTGATCGGCACAGGTCGAGCTTTGCGCCAGTAGCACCGCGGCACTGCCTTTGATCTCACCACCGGACTGGTTCAGGGCAAACCCCTGACTCTTGATCCAGTCATTGACCGCCTCAAGCCCTGCAAGTGTCCGTAAGGCATTCACACTGACCGTGAAGTGGTTCGCCTGCAGTCCCCACGCAGCGAGCCATCCGGCATATTCACTTTCAGACGCAAGTTGTTCAAAGGTTGTATAAGACACCGGTGACCAACAGGGTCCTTTGGTTAAGGTATCCAATGCGAAGGGTGCGTCCGCCAAACCTTCCGCGACCACGTCAAGCTCTCGCTCACAATCCCTCGAGAGCACGCCGCGACGCAGCGTACTGACAAAAATCTTGGGGGCGTCAGGATCATCAACACACCGATATGCGCGGGCATCCAAGTGCTTCTCTGGAAATGTGTACTGATCGAGTTCACTGTACCCAATGGTCTGCAGCAATCGCTCGATTCCATCTAGATCAAAAGGTGTCTGAGCAAGCGAGCGTAATGCAATGTGATCATTGATGACCACCTCTCCCCGTCCCAGCAACCCCGCTTGAATCGCATCCGCTTGCGGCGTTAGCGTCCGGTATCTGCGCCAGAGCGCATCAAAAAACGCCGTCCGGTCCATGTGGTCTCACAGCATCAAGGGTGGGTGAACATTCCAAGAAGATTCTAAGGAAACTGGAGCGGGAAACGAGGCTCGAACTCGCGACCCCAAGCTTGGGAAGCTTGTGCTCTACCAACTGAGCTATTCCCGCATGCCAATAGTGTACACCAGCTCGACGAAACACCAAGCCTCTGCGCTCCCAAACCGACGCTGCAGTCTGGAAGACTTTCGCTAGTCTTGCTCTCCTCGCTGCATGACGAACGCGCGTTCTTGCACAAAATGCCCTGGCGCGCGGTTCGTGCCGTGCTTGAACTCACGGGACTGTAGATCATTGCGCAGCTCATTGTTAAACGCGGGAGATCCGCAAATCATGATGCGATCATCAACCACCGACCAGGGTGGGAGTGACAGGTCCTCGAAGACAGCACCGGAGGCTAAACGCTCCGTAATGCGTCCTTGCGTGTGAAATGACTCGCGGGTCACCGTGGGGTAATAGCGAATAGGACATGTCGCCAACATCTCCGCAAACGCAAGCTCCTGCACGGTCCGAACGGTGTGGGTTAGGATCACTTCCTCAAAGCGCTCAAAGGTGGCTGGATCCCGCACAATCGATAGAAATGGAGCAAGCCCTGTCCCTGTTGCAATGCACCACAGTCGCTTTCCCGGCAGCAAGTTATCAAGGATGAGGGTCCCCGCCGGACGATCTCCGACCTCAATCTGATCGCCTTCCCGAATATGCTGCAAACGGCTGGTCAAAGGACCATCCTGCACCTTAATCGAAAAGAACTCGAGGTGTGGCTCGCTCGGTGCCGACGCGATTGAGTAGGCACGGAGTACATCGTTATCGCCCATCCCGATCATGGTGAACTGACCCGCCTTGAACGGCCGAATGTCCTCACTCCGAGTGGTCTGAAAACTAAACAAATCGTCCGAGTAATGACGCACGGATACGACGGTTTCGAGATTCATTCAGGATCCTTCTGTTTGATCGGCGACTGGCCCCTCTGCACTTCAGAGAGAGCGCATGCCGAGAATGCTCGCTGCCTTCGCGACGTCGAGTCACGGGTTTTCGAGTGCGCTAGTTTAGGCAAATTTAACGGAGAACACATCATGCCGGACAAACGCTCGCACACCAGAGACCCTTGCAATTTCGAAAAACGCATCAACGGTTGTGCTAAGCGGGCAAGGATCCTGCCACTCAGGCCGCTCAGATGACTTCTGGAAACCTCAGTCGAGAGCGGCTTGGGGACTCAAGGAGGATGGATCCCTCGCTCAGCGTAAGAATCCGAAGTAATCGCCCAAGGCTTGCGTCGCACGGATCGGTAAGACCGCCGCGACAAATTGATCAGGCCTGACAATCACGATGCAGCCGTCAGCGCGATTAATGCCTCGCATTTGGTAAATATCATCCCCGAGTTTGTGATCCACGCAGAAAATCTTTTCGTAATCTACGAGTGCAAACTTGCCCTTACGCGGCAACCAAAATGGATGGACCTCACCGAGATCAATGTCTCGGAAAGGCTGCTGATACACGATTCTGCAATCAATGCGTGCATCAACATCCTGGCCCGCACATTGCAGACGACGCACAGGGGAGTTCGGATCCTGATCAAGATACTCGGCCACTGCCCAGCTTCCAGACTCCTTGGCACCAGGCGTTTCCTCGCCGGCAAACACAAAGACACGGAACCGGCCATCCGCCTTGACCACATGGCCAAGGTGCATCGGTTTGGCATCCGCGACCCGAATCACCGGCGCAGAATGAAAACGCATGCCAATCGGCAATCCCGTGGCGAGATGTTGATGACTTGCCTCGATCTGAATCTGCGACGGGTCATATTGGATCGCTGTCCCAGCCGTAAATCGGCCATGCTGCTGGAAGTAGCGTTGGAATTCAGCAGGATCGATACCGCCTTTGGCACCGTCTGACGTCTTTGGTCGGGCGCTGAACATTCGCGCAAACTCACGATCAAAATCGATCAAGGTCTGCGCTACATGTCTTCGTTCACTCGAGTAGGTCCGCAACACGGATGGATCCGCCTCTCCTCTCAGAACCAAGCCTAATTTCCAGCCCAGGTTGAACGTATCCTGCATCGAGACATTCATTCCCTGGCCCGCCTTGGGGCTGTGGGTGTGGCAGGCATCGCCTGCAATAAAGGCATGCGGAATTTGGTTCGGCTGTGGATCGAGCGGCAAGTCATCAAAACGCAAACAGACTCGTTGTCCGATTTCATACACTGACCACCACGGAATGTCCTTCACTTCAATGGTGTAGGGATGCAGAATCCGATTGGCCGCTGCAACCAGATGCTCCGTGGTGATATTCAAGTTTGCCACGCGCTCATCCGGTTTCAACTTATCCAGCTCGATGTACATCCGGAACAGATACCCGCCTTCGCGAGGAATAAAAATCATGCTGCCTTCATCTGACAAGATCACGACTTTCATGCGGACATCCGGGAAATCGGTAACCGCAAGGACATCCATGACTCCCCACGCCTGGTTGGCGGAATCGCCTTCCAATGCGTAGCCCAGCTTTTGACGCACAGTACTACGCGCGCCATCACACCCAACAATGTACTTCGCGCGAATGGTTTCCTGCGTCCCAGCAAGCTCGCCCTCAATCTGCTCAAAGGTGGCGGTCACCGCCAGTGCATTCGCAGGTGCATCCGTATCAATCTGCATGTCGAGAAGCTTACGGTTGTAGTACGGCACGGCGCGTGAGGCAGAACGTGCCATCACTTCCAGATAATAATCATGAATCCGCGCTTGGTTCAGAATCACGTGCGGGAATTCAGACAATCCATCCTCGACATCCTGGATACGCCCACTGCGCGCAATTTCAGCGCGATTCTCAGGATTTGGTTTCCAGAACGTGGTCTCATTCACCCAACACGCTTCACGCATGATGCGGTCGCTAAAATTAAAGGCTTCAAACATTTCCATGGTGCGGCAAGCAATGCCGTCGGCCTGCCCTAACTTCAGAGGACCGGCTTTTTGCTCGACGACCGCCACGCGCAATTCTGCAAACTGTGACAACTGAGCGGCCAGTGTCAGTCCTGCCGGTCCAGACCCAACAATGAGCACATCTACCTCAGTGGGTAATGCGTCATTGGATGTCATCTGCGCACTGGCTGGGGTAATGAGGGGATCTCCAGGCTGGAATCCGTTTAGATGAAATTGCATGACGCACCTCTTTTGTTAGATTTGTGCGGTATATTCGCAATTTCTCGGAAAAAATCATTAAATGAGAAAACATTTGATCGTATGTTCTCATTTAGTGAGAAAAATAGGTAATTTATGAGTGGGTTTGAACGGTATCACCGTATTTTGCGTTGCTTTCTTCACTCAGAGAGCCAGTGGTCAGTGAAAGCCCTCGCTGAGACGCTTGATCTCCCAGCGAGCACCCTCTATCGTGGAATTCGTGAACTGGTGCAACATCGCTTCCTTGAATCCGTTGGCGACTCGAGCTACCGATTGGGTCCGGCGTTTTTAGAGTTTGAACGACGCCTGAGAGAATCAGATCCCTTCATCCAGAGTGGTGGGATATTTTTACCTTCGCTGGTCCGCCAATCGCCCATTCCCATTTGTGCGGCGCTCTGCCGTCTGCATGGTCATGAGGTGATGTGCGTTGCCGATGCGCGGACGCAAGGTTTTGAGGGCTCTACCGCCTATGAACGCGGTAGATTAATGCCCATTCTTTATGGCGCGACCTCAAAGGCCGTACTTGCTGGCCTTCCTCTGCGTC
This sequence comes from Gammaproteobacteria bacterium, assembly GCA_009922705.1. GTDB lineage: Bacteria > Pseudomonadota > Gammaproteobacteria > Pseudomonadales > Litorivicinaceae > HIMB30. The sequence continues at coordinate 18,670 of RFUY01000010.1, read as the reverse complement.
GCCGAGACAAAATCATCGCTGACGCGGCAGCGCAGACAACGGTTGACGTCGTGTATCTCACTGCTCAATTACGGCAGTTGAAGAAACAAGGATTTTTGATCACTCGGGGCGAGGTTGATGCGCGACTAGCCGGAGTCGCGGCCTCAATCACTCTCCCCAACGACGGGATTTATGCGTCTCTGACGTTAATTGCCCATCAATCAGACCTGACACACGCCATTGAGTCCAGACTCGCAGAGCTTGTCATGACGCACGCCAGTTTGATTCGGCAATTTATGGCTTGAGCGGGGAGGAGCCTGGCTCGATGGCGGAGGGGGTGGGATTCGAACCCACGATAGGGTATTAGCCTATGCCGGTTTTCAAGACCGGTGCATTCAACCGCTCTGCCACCCCTCCAAGGGTAAAAAAGCGAGGCGGCGATAGTAGTCGAAGTGCGACAGCCATGCAATGGGATGCCCTCTGGTGTTTTAGCGCGGTTGAGGCATGACCCAGTCAGCGACAATAATGATGTCCACAAAAACTGCTCGCCGAGCACCTCGTTTCGAGCCTCGGCCAGTGCAACAGACGACAAAGTCAACGATCGGCTTTGACCTCGCGCGAAGAATTGGGTAAAAACAGCGGCAAATTGATGACGTGACTTCGAGGTCGACATGAGCAACGCTAAACTCTTGGTTCCCATTTTGATCGGATCCACTGCGCTATTAGTCGGCGCACGCATGGTGTCCTGGGAAACAAACCATCCGCCAGTAGGTGCCTGTATTGGCGAGTGTTACCAAGCCTACGTCGCCGACCAAAAAGTGCGTGAAGCAGCCGAAGCGGCGTTACTCGCGCAGGCATCGCCTGCTGACCTCGGAAAACGCTTGTATACCGGTTGCGCAGCCTGTCATGGCGCTGGCGGTGAAGGCGGCGTTGGCCCACGCCTTCAAGGCCAGACCCAAGCCGCGATCGTTGAGATGCTAACGGCATATAAAAACAAGGAAACACGTGGAGCCCAGAGTATGTTGATGTGGGGGCAGGCAGCTGCTCTGTCTACAGCTGACATGACTAATCTTGGGGCGTACATCGAGTCACTGTAATTCCTCTCCCCGCGCATCCTGTGCGCGCGGGGATTCTTCACGCCGTCATCTCGCATAAACATACTCGGTTCACCACGCCGTCATCTGGCGAGAGCATGCCTTGATGCACCTATCTACTGTGGCAAGAATTCAAATCGTTGATGATTTTGACTGGTCGTGCAGACACAAGGCGAGCACGTCTCTTCTTGGCATCGAGAACCCCTTGCATGCATGCGCTAAACCCTTACTATAGGTAAGCCGAAAGTCGTAATCGGCCCGATTGAACCGATAGGAGGTTAATTCAATGGAACCACGCGTCATTCAGGCGTCTGCTACTCAAGGAGTCGAGGGGCTGTCGTCTTCGAGTAAGGTCCTTCGTAACACCTACTGGCTGTTGTCTCTGACACTGTTCTTCAGTGCGGCAATGACGGCAGTTGCCATCTCAGTAGGGGCGCAGCCAATGCACTGGTTATTGAGCCTCGGAGGAATGTTTGGATTACTGTTCGCATTGCAAGCCATGCGAAATAGCGTCTGGGCGCTGCCTCTAACCTTTGCCTTCACGGGTTTTATGGGTTGGACGATGGGGCCGATGCTCGGTTACTACCTGGCGGCACCCGGTGGTGCGAGCGTCGTCGGTAATGCGTTATTTGCAACCGCCGCGGTGTTCTTGTCACTCTCAGCCTATGTGATCACGACTCGAAAAGACTTTTCCTTCCTTGGGGGATTTCTGTTCACCGGATTGATTGTGGCGTTGTTGGCGATGATTGGATTGATTTTCTTCCAAGTTCCTGCCCTCTCTCTTGCACTGAGCGCGATGTTGGCGATGCTTGCCGCAGGTTACATCTTGTTCGACACCAGCCGCATTGTGCATGGTGGAGAAACGAACTATGTGATGGCGACGGTGTCTCTGTACATTAACATCTACATGCTGTTCACAAACCTGTTGGCACTCTTTGGGGTGTTCTCCGGCGACGAGTGAAACAGCTTGCTTGCCTGATTGAGGTGACCCCGGAGTCGGGGTCCCTCGGTCGCACAGCCCTCAACTTCGCAGAGGCCTGCGCAGAGCAAGGCATTGGCCTCTGGATTTTTTTTTATGGTGAGGGTGTTTACACCGCTTACACGGGATGCATTACCCCGACGGGTGAACCTGATGTTCGCGCGTCATGGGCGCGATTAGTGGAGCGCGCGGATGTCACCTGTGTTGCTTGTGTCACCGCTGCCGAGCGACGCGGGATAACCGCCGCGCATGTGATCCCAGGCATGCGGCTTGGGGGGCTCGGGGAGTGGACCGATGCCATGGCGCGTGTTGATCGTGTCGTGCAGTTTCGATGAACCGCGTTCACCTGGTGTTAAGACATCGGCCCAATGGGAGTCTCGCCGCGCTTGAGCTCGTCGATTTGGCCTTAGTCAGTGCGACTTTTGCCGTGCCGACTCGAGTTTTTCTGGAAGGTGCGGGGGTTCTTCACGCGGTCAATGCAACATCCTCTCCCCTCGCCTATCCATTGCGTGGACGTCTCGATAGCATCACCCTCTACGACATGGAGCCACTTGTGATTGATCGAGATGACTGGACTGCCTTTGGACTGACTGAAGCACACTGTCTGGCACCAGTCGAGATACTTGACCACGCCGAGTATCTGGCACTACTGCGCACAGCCGATGTAATTTTGGAGGGGTAATGATTCATCTGATCACTGGACCTGGATCTGTTCCAGCCGCCTTCGCCGCTGCAGAGTCTGGCGACATTTTGGTGTGTTTAGATCAAGCCATTGCCGCCCTTCCACCGCGCCCTTGGACACATCCCGTGTATCTCCTCGACACAGATGCCGGCTGCCCTGAGAGTCTACCTGAGGGCGTGACCGTGCTGACGATGGGCACTTTCGTGCATGTCGTTGCTGAATATGGACCGACCCGGACTTGGAGTGATCGCGCCTGATGCAGTTTGATGCTGACGGATATCTAGCCGATCTCGGAGACTGGACACCGGCGCTCGCCGAATCGCTGGCACGCGAAGAGTCGATTGAGTTGACGCCCGAACATTGGCAACTCATTCCACTCGTGCAAGCTTATTTCACGCGATTTGAGCATGCGCCACACATGCGTCCCTTAGTAAATTGGATCAAGCAACAGTTAGGACCCGACGTTGGCAACAGCATCTACCTGCATCAGTTGTTTCCGATCAGCCCGGCCAAACAACTGGCCCGGATTGCAGGCTTACCAAAACCTGCAAAATGCCTCTAAGCCGCACCGACTCCAGACGGAATTAAACGCTCCGTACCCATATACGGCACCAGAACCTCTGGGATGACAATACTGCCATCGGCCTGTTGGTAATTTTCCACCACGGCGATTAGACATCGACCGATGGCGACGCCAGAGCCATTTAACGTATGCACCAACTCCGGCTTTCCTTGCCCCTCTCGCATCCGGGCTTGCATCCGCCGCGCCTGAAAATCTGTGCAGTTCGAGCACGAGCTGATCTCACGGAATTGTTGCTGTCCCGGTAGCCACACTTCAAGGTCATAGGTTTTTGCCGCGGAAAAGCCGAGATCGCCACCACAAAGATTGAGTACCCGATAATGCAAGCCGAGCCCGTGCAAAACGGCTTCTGCATGCTGACGCAGTTGCTCTAGCGCATCCCAAGAAGCCTCGGGATGCGTGATCCAAACCAGCTCAACCTTATCGAACTGATGCTGTCGAAACATCCCACGAACATCCCGGCCATAGGATCCTGCCTCAGCCCGAAAACACGGGGTATGGGCAACCAACTGCACTGGCAGTGTGTGTGCGTCGACAATACTGTCCCGAAATAAGTTAGTGAGCGGAACCTCTGCGGTTGGAATCAAATACCGCTCTCGTCCACCCCCATCGGATTCAGGGATACGAAAGAGATCCTCTTTGAACTTGGGTAACTGGCCGGTTCCCTGCAACACGGTTGCATCCACCAGGTAGGGTACGGTGGTTTCATGGTACCCATGGGCACTCGTGTGTAGATCGAGCATATAGTGGGCGAGCGCGCGATGAAGGCGCGCAAAACCATCCTGCAACACCGCAAACCGACTGCCGCTGAGCCGACTCGCGCGCTCGAAGTCGATCCCTCGATGCAGCTCACCAAGTGCCACGTGATCACGAACATCGAATCCAAACTGAGGGGCAGTTCCCACCGTGGACACCACCACATTCTGCTCTTCACCTGACCCGTCTGGAACACTGGCATGCGGAAGATTTGGAAGATGTAGCAGCATTTCCTCCAAGGCCTCACTCGTCGTGGCAAACGCCGCCTCAGCGGCAGCCATGTCTGCGCCAAGTTGCGTCATGGTGCGCTTAATCACCTCCGCCTCAGCGGTGTTGCCCGATTGCATCAATTGCCCAATCTGCTTAGACCCCTCTTTACGCTGATTTGCGAGTGACTCTGACTCAACTTGCAATCGCTTACGCTCGGCTTCCAGTTGCAGGTAGTGATCACAATCAAAGGTGACCCCCTTCCGAGCCAGTTGAGACACCACCGTTTCCAAATCGGTGCGCAACAATTTCGGGTCAAGCATGGTGTGGCATTCCTTCACATAGTCTATTAGGGGCGTAGCATAGCAGTTTGCATCGCGTGGATTTAGCGCCCATCGATGAGGTCAACCCCTTCAGGCACGACAAACTCAAACTCAGTGGTCGCCGCAAGCGGTTGTGTTTCTGTCAGTTTGATCTGAGTGGATTGACCAAGGCCATCTTTAACGCCGAGACTCATCAGTGCATCCTCTCGAAACACCAAATCAATCACGCTGACCATCTGATCGCGAGCGATCGGCTCGAGTATAAATCGCTCACCCACTTCGAGGACGACGCGACTGACGGTATAGCGCGCTCTGAGCGCCTCTGCATCACTTGCAAGCACGGTAAGCGGCGAATCCAGCATCGCCTCGTCGAGCGGACGAACAGTCACCTGCGCAAGATCTGGGTCATAGACCCAAAGTGCATCCCCATCAGCAACGATCCGTTGCGCAAACGGGCTCTCAGTTTCCCAAGAAAACAGGCGTGGACCACCGACGTCAAACCGGCCAACACGCGCATCCAGTAGACGTCCGTCAGGCGCCTCGGTTTCTTGTACAAAGCCGCTGGAAAAGCTCCGATAGCCGGTCAATCGCTCCACCAGCCGTTCGGCTGGATCGGCCACGGCGGTCAATGCACACAGGGCGAAACACGCGATTAAGACGGCTTTCATCGCGGTGGTGGCGCCAGGACTTCACGGGTCCCGTTGTGACCCATTTCACTGACAACACCGGCAGCCTCCATTGCTTCAATCATTCGTGCTGCGCGGTTGTAGCCAATTTTCAACTTTCGCTGAACAGCCGAAATTGAAGCCCGACGCGACTCGGTGACAAACGCCACTGCTTCGTCATACAAGGGGTCTGATTCCTGATCATCGTCATCAGAAAATCCTCCAGGGCTTCCGCCTTCCTCGCTCTGCGCGCCCTTCAGAATGGCTTCCTCATACTGTGGCGTGCCCTGCTGCTTCCAGAATTCAACAACCTGATGGACTTCGTGATCGTCTACGAACGCACCATGGACGCGAACAGGGACAGGCTTTCCAGCCGGGAGATACAACATATCGCCATGTCCCAAGAGCTGCTCTGCTCCACCCTGATCGAGGACTGTCCGCGAATCAATTTTTGAGCTCACTTGAAAACTGATGCGACTGGGTACGTTGGCTTTGATCAATCCGGTGATGACATCCACGGACGGACGCTGTGTGGCTAAGATCAAATGAATCCCAGCAGCGCGGGCCTTCTGTGCGAGACGCGCGATTAACTGATCAACCTTTTTGCCGACAATCATCATCATGTCGGCAAACTCATCGATCACGACGACGATGAATGGCAAGGTCGTGAGTTCAGGGGCAGAGGCATTTGTGTCCCAACCCTCGGGTTTAAACAGGGGATCGACCAAGGGAGTCCCCGCCGCTTGATGCTCACGAATTTTTTGATTGAAGCCTTCGAGATTTCGGACCCCGAGTTCCGCCATCAAGCGATACCGACGCTCCATCTCACCCACACACCAGCGTAATGCATTGGCCGCATCCTTCATGTCAGTCACAACCGGCGCAAGTAAATGCGGAATGCCCTCGTACACCGAGAGCTCTAGCATCTTTGGATCCACCAAGATCAACTTCAACGCTTCAGGCTTCGCCTTATAGAGCATCGAGATCAGCATCGCGTTGACGCCAACAGACTTCCCAGAGCCCGTCGTTCCGGCCACCAACAAATGCGGCATCTTCGCAAGATTTGCGCACACCGACTCACCAGAGATGTCGTGTCCAAGCGCCAACGTTAAGGGTGAGTCGTCTCGCCGAAACGCCTCAGAATCGAAGACTTGTGACAAACGCACCGTCTCTCGATGCTGGTTCGGAATCTCAATCCCAACCGTACTTTTGCCTGGGATGACTTCGACCACGCGTACACTAATGACGGCCAGGCTGCGCGCAAGATCTTTGGCGAGATTCGTAATCCGGGAGACTTTAATCCCAGGCGCAGGGTCAATCTCAAAACGAGTCACTACTGGCCCTGGATTGATCTCGACAACCTCAACATCAACCCCAAACTCCTGCAATCGACGCGACAAGAGCTCCGCCATTTGCGTCAACTCAGTCTCCGAGAATCCCTTCCCTGACGGTGGTGCGGCCGGCTCCAACAAGGCAAGCGTCGGCAGCCGCATCCCATCCTGCACGGGTTTGAGTGGCTTTGTCGGAATCGCTTTTGGACGCGGTGCCTCCTCAGTCAGCAGTGTCTGGGCTTCCGAAACCGTCTGAATTGCGGGTGCGGGCTTGGCGCGGGGCGTCACAACGGACGCGTCACCAGCCTCTGCGTCTAGCGCGTCTAGCGCAGCCGTATCAAGCGTCGGTTCCTGCCCGCCCTCCCATCGACTTACCGCGATATCGAGCTCCGGATCCACACGTGAGCGAGTCGCGCGTCCGGCCGATGGCATGGTCGAGACGGGATCGACAGAGTCGCGAGGAATTCTCTCATCGTCACTCGAGGTGGAACGCTTCGTTGGCCCGGGTTTCGCAAGCAGTTCGGCCTCAATTTCGGCAACATCTGGCTCTGCTGGCTTAGGGACCACTCGCGAGAGCGTGCGACGCAGAACACTGGGCAACCCCAGTGAATGCAGCGGGATCAGAAGCCGGCGAAACCAAGACGGTTGCGCCTCAATCGATAATTGTGACGGACGACGCTGTCCGGTCATGACACGCTTGCAGAACCCACCAAGTTCCATGACCACCCAGCCAACGCGAGCCAACACATCAGCCCAGTGCCATCGCCCCAGAACGACAACACCAACAAGCGCCCCAATCAAAGCCAACAAGGCTGCCCCTAGAGCGCCGAGTGCACGCACCGCCGGAACGGCTAAGACATGGCCTAGCATCCCTCCGCCGCCGATTCCCTCTGGTAATTGACCAGGAACGGCCGGGATATGTAATGCCAACAGGATGCAAAGTCCGAGTAGTGCCATTGCACCACCGATCAGGCGGGTCGACCACAAGGACACGGTATGCACACCGGGGTTGAGTAACCGCCGCAAGACCATCCATGGCACCAAGGCTAGACCAAACGCCGCAAAACCAAACCAACTCAGGGACCAGTCCGCGAGCCAAGCCCCGGTTGGACCTATCGCATTCTGGATCGCCCGCTCACCGCCTTGGTAGGACCAGCCCGGGTCAGCGGGAGAAAATGACAGCAAGGCCAGCATCACAAACACAGTGATCGCCAAACCAATCAGACCAATCACCTCACGCAATAAACGGTTCGGCCACGATTGAGGAGAGAACTCAGACAATAGGACTCCTTGGAGGATCGTTACTGACACCTTACTCTATAAACTGTATAGAGCATGACTGCCCTACAGGATATCAGAGAAGGATCGTTTCAACGTGCATCATCAACTCATCATTCTAGGATCCGGCCCTGCCGGATGGACCGCCGCCATCTATGCTGCACGAGCAGGATTGTCGCCTGTCGTGATCACCGGAACTGAAGTCGGGGGCCAGCTCACCACCACCACTGAGGTCGAGAACTGGCCTGGTGGAACCCATGATCTGCAAGGCCCGCAGCTCATGGTAGACATGCAAGCCCATGCAGAACGCTTTGATACACAAGTGATTTATGACCACATCCATACCGCCATGCTGACGCAGAAGCCGTTCACACTCATCGGTGATAGCGACACCTACACGACCGATGCACTGATCATTGCAACCGGGGCTTCGGCACAGTACTTGGGGCTTCCATCGGAAGAGGCTTTCCGAGGCCGGGGCGTCTCGGCCTGCGCAACCTGCGATGGATTTTTCTATCGTGGACAGACAGTCGCGGTGGTCGGTGGCGGTAACACAGCGGTCGAAGAAGCGCTCTACCTCTCAAATCTTGCGAGTGAGGTCGTCGTTATTCATCGCCGAGATAGCTTCAGGGCCGAGAAAATTCTCCAAGATCGCCTATTCGCGAAAGAAGCTGCAGGACAGGTCCGAATTCTGTGGAATCACACCCTCGAGGAGATTCTCGGTGATGACAGCGGCGTCACCGGCCTGAATGTCCGTGATGTGAATACCGAGGCCACAGCAACCATTCCCGTTCATGGGGTGTTCATCGCCATCGGTCATCGCCCGAATACCGCAATTTTTGAAGGACAACTCGCCATGGAAGGCGGCTACCTCAAGGTTCGTTCTGGCCTTAATGGCTTTGCGACAGAGACCTCCATTCCTGGGGTGTTTGCCGCTGGCGATGTCGCCGATCATATTTACCGGCAGGCCATCACCTCAAGTGGATTTGGCTGCATGGCAGCACTCGATGCTGAGCGTTATCTGGCAGGACAGCACTGAGTGATTCCCTGGCTCTCTGGGCATCCTGATCGCTTCCCATCCGTTGATCAGGCGCTCACAGAGCCAAATGGCTTGTTGGCTGTGGGCGGAGACCTCTCTGTCGCACGACTTCTTGCCGCCTACCGACGGGGTATTTTCCCCTGGTATTCAGCGGGCGAGCCGATTCTCTGGTGGTCACCTGATCCACGTCTGGTGTTGTATCCTCAGGAGTTTAAGTACCGTCGCAGCTTGGCCAAATCGTGGCGGGCTCGAGGCTATCGTGTCACGGTGAATCAGGCCTTCGATCAGATCATTGCCCTCTGCGCATCAACGCGTCGCGAGGAAGGCACTTGGATACACCCAGAAATGCGGGCAGCCTACCGGCAGCTGTATCAGCGTGGCGCTGCACTGAGTGCTGAAACCTGGGACGGTGATACCCTGGTCGGTGGCTTGTATGGCGTTAAATTGGGACAGGTCCTGTTTGGTGAATCCATGGTCAGTGTCGCCACCGATGCCTCCAAGGTGGCACTGGCACATCTTTGCCAACAAGCTGATCTGTATCAGATTGCATTGATTGATTGCCAAATGCCAACCGCGCATTTAGCGAGCCTAGGTGCTAGGCTCATCTCCCGGACTGAGTTTCTAACTGAGGTACGCCGCTGGCATGAGCCGCTTTGAGGACTTGCGATTTTTTGCAACCGCACCACATCCCTGCAGTTATCTAGAGGGACAAGAGGCCACGACGTTGTTTGTGGATCCAGAGGTCCGTTTGTCACCAGAGGACATCGCGCGACTCACGGACTCGGGATTTCGGCGCTCAGGTCGATACACCTACCGCCCACACTGTCAGGACTGCCAGGCGTGTATCTCGGTGAGGGTGCACTGCCTGGAGTTTCAACCCAAACGTCGGCAAAGACGCACACAACAGGCAAATGCAGATCTCCAATTTCATATTCGGCGACCCATCATGACTGAGCGGCACTATGGTCTGTATGCCGACTATATCAATGCAAGGCATCGCGATGGCGACATGTTCCCGCCGTCAGTGGATCAGTACCACTCGTTTCTGGTGGCTGGCGGTGATGCAGCTTATTTTCTGGAAGCCTATCTCGGAGAGCAGTTAATCGCGGTGACACACTTCGAGCGCATTGCTGGACGTGGCCTCTCGGCAATCTACACGTTTTTTGATCCTCGCCCTGAGTTCGCCACGCGTAGTTTGGGCCGCATGATGATTTTACGGTTGATTCAAGAGGTGCTGTCAGAGCAACTCGAGTTCCTCTATTTGGGGTACTGGATTCGAGATGCTCAGAAAATGGCCTATAAGACGGAGTACCGGCCGCTTGAGCTGCTAGTCAATGGGCGGTGGATTCGCGCGACGTAAGCCGGCATAATCGCCGCTTTCGTACACGGCAAGGGAGCCAAATGGCCAAAGAAGATTCAATTGAAATGGAAGGGACGATCGTTGATACGCTCCCGAATACCATGTTTCGTGTTGAGCTGGACAACGGGCACGTCGTCACAGCACACATCTCAGGCAAAATGCGAAAACACTACATTCGGATTTTGACCGGCGATCGCGTCACTGTGGAACTCACCCCTTACGATTTGACCAAGGGTCGCATCACCTTCCGCGCACGCTAGTCTGACGCCCCTGATTCCGCCGCCGCACGAGTTGCAAGAGGTTGTGATGCACCCCTCAGGCGGGTTGAGCGCTTCGCTTTTCGGTGGCTGTCATTTCAAATGCAAGCTCACCAGCCTCATCGACTGTCACATAGACACTGCCGCCGTGCTGTAATTCGCCAAACAGGATTGCGTCTGCAAGCGGTCGCTTAATTGCGTCTTGAATCAATCGGGCCATCGGCCGAGCACCCATGGTCTTGTCGTAACCTCGTTTCGCCAACCACTGTAATGCAGCATCAGACACCTCGATGGAGACCTTGCGATCGTCCAGTTGCGCTTGGAGTTCAGCAATAAATTTGTGAACGACCTGCTCGATCACCTCTTCTGTCAGCGCCCCAAACTGAACGACAGCATCTAATCTGTTCCGGAACTCTGGCGTAAACAGCGTTTTGATGGCTTCCATCCCATCCGTCGTTTTGTCTTGCTCATTAAAGCCAATTGAACGCTTTGCCAAACTCTCCGCCCCTGCGTTCGTGGTCATAATTAAGATCACGTGCCGAAAATCTGCCTTGCGTCCGTTGTTATCCGTCAAGGTGCCATGATCCATGACTTGCAATAACAAATTGAACACATCGGGATGCGCCTTCTCGATCTCGTCCAGCAATAGCACGCAATGCGGATGTTTGGTAATGGCTTCGGTTAGCAGGCCGCCCTGGTCAAATCCAACGTAGCCCGGGGGCGCACCAATCAATCGACTGACCGTATGTCGTTCCATGTACTCGGACATATCAAAGCGCACCAACTCAATGCCAAGCGTCCGCGCCAACTGGCGGCTGACTTCCGTCTTCCCAACCCCTGTCGGGCCCGAGAACAAGAAGCAGCCAACGGGCTTGCCATCGGCCTTTAATCCTGCACGGGACAACTTGATCGCTGAACTCATTCGCTCAATCGCTTCATTCTGACCAAACACCGTCAGCTTCAGATCGCGGTCTAAATTCGCAAGCACCTCAGTATCACTGGCGGACACTTGCTTCGCTGGAATCCGCGCCATAGTTGCGATCACCGCCTCGATCTCAGCAACGCCGATCACTTTCTTTCGGCGACTGGCCGGCATGAGCCGCTGCATCGCGCCCGCTTCATCGATGACATCAATGGCCTTGTCTGGCAAATGACGATCGGTAATGTACTTTGCCGACAGTTCAACCGCTGAGGTGATCGCCGCCTTGGTATACCGCAAGGCATGATGCTCTTCGAACCGGCCTTTCAATCCAGCCAAAATCTTGATGGTGTCTTCAACAGACGGTTCGAGGACATCCACCTTCTGGAACCGGCGAGCCAGCGCACGGTCTTTTTCGAAGATCCCGCGAAACTCCTGAAATGTTGTCGAACCAATGCACTTCAACTTGCCGGAGGACAACAGCGGCTTCAACAGATTTGAAGCATCCATGACCCCACCGGATGCTGCTCCAGCACCAATGATTGTGTGGATTTCATCAATGAAAAGAATGGCATGTTGATGTTTTTCAATCTCAGACAGTAATGTCTTTAAGCGCTTCTCGAAATCACCACGGTACTTGGTACCGGCTAACAAGGCACCGAGATCGAGGGCATACACAGTCGCATCTGCAATCACCTCAGGCACCAGACCCTCGACAATTCGATAGGCTAACCCCTCAGCGATCGCAGTCTTCCCCACGCCAGCCTCACCCACCAGTAGCGGATTATTCTTACGGCGACGAGACAAGGTCTGGATCACCCGAGACAGCTCGGCATCACGCCCAATGAGTGGGTCAATCTGCCCCGATTTCACCGCCTGATTAAGATTCGTACAAAACCCATCCAAGCTGGATTGCTCTTTACCCGAGTCGGAGGGTGCTTCAGTTGGCTCTGCCTCACCTCCAGCGCCTTGCGCCTGATCCTCGGCCTTGGCGATCCCATGGCTGATGTAATTGACCACGTCAATCCGCGCGATCTCTTGGGTCTTCAAGAAATAGACAGCCTGCGATTCTTGTTCAGAGAAGATCGCGACGAGCACATTCGCACCGGTGACTTCTTGTTTTCCTGAGCTCTGCACATGAAACACAGCGCGCTGGAGTACACGCTGAAACCCGAGTGTCGGCTGCGTATCGCGCTCAGAGTCTTCGGCGAGCACGGGTGTTGTCGAATTTACAAATTGCACAAGCTCATCACGCAATTTTCCGATATCAGCGCCGCAGGCATTCAAGACTTGAATCGCCGACGCGTTATCCAGCAAGCCCAGCAACAGATGCTCAACCGTCATGTACTCATGACGTGCGTCTCGCGCCTTTTTGAAGGCTGTATTCAGAGTCACTTCCAAATCACGGCTCAACATCTGCTGACTCCCTACTCCGCTCGCTCCACCTGACACATCAGGGGGTGTTGATTCTGTTTTGCATACTCAATGACATGATCTGCCTTGGTCTCTGCAATATCCTTCGGAAACACCCCACAGACTGCAGCACCCTTTGTGTGGACTTGCAACATCACCTGCACGGCGGTTTCTCGCTCCAGGTGAAAGAACAGCTCCAACACGTGAATCACAAACTCCATCGGGGTGTAATCGTCATTGAGCATAATGACCTTATACAGCGGCGGCTTGGCCAGCGCCGGTCTCGCTGTGGCGACGCCATAGTCCTCATCCGGATCCATTCCCGGGCGGTTCGGTTCACTCATGCCGTTGTCGATCTTCCGTGGGTTCCGTGTTCACTGTATGGGGGCTGATGAGTATTAGTAAAGAGGCACGTTTCTGACAGACAGACCGATGACGCACAAAAAAGGGGGCATTGCCCCCTTTTTCAGTCACTGCGTACGCAGATCACAGATGCTTGATCATTTCGCGACCAAATTGGGCACTGCCCACTTCAACCGCATCATCCATTAATCGTGCAAAGTCATAGGTGACCGTCTTCGAAGAAATCGCGCGCTCCATGGCCGAAATAATCAGATCCGCAGCTTCGAACCAACCCAGGTGCCGGAGCATCATTTCAGCGGACAAGATCAAAGAGCCTGGATTGACCTTATCCTGCCCCGCATATTTCGGAGCCGTGCCGTGAGTCGCCTCAAAAATTGCAACTTCAGCGCCAATGTTTGCACCAGGCGCAATCCCGATACCACCAACCTGGGCAGCCAACGCATCTGACAAGTAGTCACCGTTCAAGTTTAAGGTGGCAATCGCAGAGTATTCCGCAGGGCGTAACAAGATCTGCTGCAGCATGGCATCAGCAATCATGTCTTTAATGATGATGTCACGACCGGTCTTCGGATTCTTCATCACGCACCATGGACCGCCATCGAGTAAGGTTGCACCAAACTCTTCACGCGCCAGGGCATAGCCCCACTCTTTGAACGCGCCTTCGGTGAACTTCATGATGTTGCCTTTATGCACCAAGGTCACACTCGGCAGATCATTGTCAATCGCGTATTGATAGGTCTTACGGACTAAGCGCTTGGTTCCCTCTTCGGACACTGGCTTGATGCCAATACCACACTGCTCAGGGAAGCGAATCTTGGTCACGCCAAACTCGTTCTGCAAAATCGAGATCAGCTTGTCCGCCTCGGGAGTTCCAGCGCGGTATTCGATCCCAGCGTAGATGTCTTCCGAGTTCTCGCGGAAGATCAACATGTTGGTCTTCTCTGGCTCTTTCAGTGGACTTGGCACGCCCGCAAAGTACCGAACCGGACGCAAGCACAGATAAAGATCTAGCTCCTGACGCAAAGCGACGTTCAATGACCGAATGCCTCCGCCGACAGGGGTGGTTAACGGTCCTTTGATCCCAACCTTGAACTCACGGAAGGCATCCAGGGTCTCTTGTGGCAACCACTCGTCGGCACCATACGTACGCACTGATTTCTCACCGCAGAAGACTTCCATCCAGGAAATCTTGCGCTGACCACCGTACGCTTTCGCAACAGCGGCATCCACCACCTCAAGCATTGGCGGGGTGATATCAACACCAATTCCATCGCCTTCGATATAAGGAATAATCGGGTTGTTCGGGACGTTTAGCGACAGATCCTGGTTCACAGTGATCTTTTCACCAACCGCCGGCACTTGGATGTGTTGGTAGCCCATCCGTCTCTCCTGTGCAGTCATGGTATGTTGTGGGCGCGTAGAATATCAGAATCTTGGGGCGAAGCCCTGTTGTGCTTTGGGATAGTCCATGATCGTCATGTTTCACAAACCCTATGGCGTACTCTGCCAGTTCACCGGAGACAGCCCAAACCTGAGCGCTTTCATTGAGATTCCTGGGGTGTATGCCGCTGGCCGCTTGGACAAAGATTCCGAAGGTCTACTCATTCTCACGGATGATGGGCGGGTGCAAGATCAACTCGCCCATCCCCGACACGGCAAGCAGAAAACCTATTGGGTCCAAGTCGAGGGCGCAATTTCCGATGATGCGCTGGACCAATTGCGCGGTGGTCTTGTGCTCAAAGATGGTCCAGCCCGAGCATTGACCGCCGAACGGCTGGCCGACGCGCCGCTGCCCCCTCGCGATCCCCCCATTCGTGTCCGTCAATCGATTCCAACTAGTTGGCTCTCCATCACACTCAACGAGGGTCGAAATCGCCAAGTGCGACGCATGACAGCATCTGTGGGATTCCCAACCCTGCGGCTAATCCGAACCCGGGTCGGTCCCTTTTCTCTCGATGATTTACCGGTCGGCGCATATCGAGTCGATACCGCTTTCCAGTTACACTCCACACATGACCCAAGAAACACACCCCCACGTCATCGTCGGAATGTCCGGCGGCGTTGATTCCTCTGTCACAGCAGCGCTTCTGCAAGCCCAAGGCTATGTGGTCGAGGGGTTGTTTATGAAGAACTGGGATGAAGACGACGACACCGAATACTGTACCGCGAAAGCAGATCTCGCCGACGCCCAAGCCGTTGCTGATCGTTTGGGCATTCACTTACACCGCGTCAACTTTGCCGCTGAATATTGGGACGATGTCTTCGCCCATTTTCTCGCTGAAATTCAGGCAGGTCGCACACCCAACCCGGACATCCTGTGTAACCGGGAAATTAAGTTCAAAGCGTTTTTGGCGTATGCAAAGCACCTGGGTGCGGACCTGATTGCGACCGGGCACTATGTGCGTCGCGTTGATGGCCCCAACCCACTCGCGCGTGGGGTCGATCGCAATAAAGACCAGAGTTACTTTCTCTGGGCACTGTCCGCTGAGCAAGTCTGTAGCGCACTCTTTCCCGTCGGCGACCTCGAAAAACCCACTGTCCGCGAGATCGCGAGCAAACATGGTTTCGTGACGGCGACGAAGAAAGACTCTACGGGGATTTGCTTTATTGGTGAGCGACGATTCGCTGATTTCTTGAAAACCTATGTGACTGGGTCACCAGGTCCCATTGAAACAGACACCGGCGAGGTGATCGGGACACACCAGGGATTAATGTTCCACACACTGGGGCAACGACAAGGGTTAGGAATCGGTGGGCTTGCCAACTATCCGGATGCGCCCTGGTACGTCGCGGATAAGATCCTCGAGACCAATACGCTCGTCGTGGTGCAAGGGGTCGATCACCCACGGCTCTACCGGCACGCCTTACGGGCGACGCAAGTGAATTGGATTGGCACGCCCCCCGCGTTGCCCGCTAAGCTCACTGCGAAGGTCCGCTACAGAACAGCCGACGCGCCCTGTTCGGTGGTTGCAGTGGGAGAGCGGCTCGAAGTCACCTTTGAATCACCGCAACGCGCGGTGACCCCAGGCCAATCAATTGTGTTTTACGACGGCGAACTGTGTCTTGGTGGCGCCATTATTGAGGAAACCTTGGATGTCTAATCCATTTCGTGTGTACCCCTTAGCAGCACTGGCCATGGCCGCACAGAACGTGGATCGATTGGCCAATACCGGCCTCATCCCGCACGATGAGTTTGAGTGTTTGGTGAAGAGTGTCTTGACCTTCGACGCAGTCACACCACTCGGAATCTATGGTGATGACGTCGCCAACCTCGCACAAGGCGGCAAAATGCTCCGCGAGATGCTGGGAAAGGGGGGCAACCGAAAGTACCCAGAGATCATTCGCTACTTCATCAGCCTGATGCAAGTTGAGCGTCAACTCAGCCAGCAATCAGCGCTGTTGAGTCAACTCCGTGGACATTTAGAGGTCGCGAAAACCAAATCTGAACAACTGCATCCCACCCACGAATCCGTCATCGAGGCGCTCAATCTTGCGTACCAGGAGACTGTCTCGACCCTTAAGTTCAGGATCATGGTCACCGGTAACCATGGCCGACACCTCCAGCAAGGAAACAATCCTGCTAAAGTACGGACCCTCTTACTGAGTGGTATTCGCGCCGCAATGCTCTACCGACAATTGGGTGGTGGGCGGTTGTCACTGTTATTTCAGCGTGGTCGCGTCTTCAGCGATCTCAAAGACATGGGGTTATAAATGCAGATGGAGTGGTCTTCTCTAACGGCGATTTCACCGATCGATGGACGGTATGCAACCAAGGTGGATCCACTGCGGCCGATTGCCAGTGAGTGGGGACTGATGCGCCTGCGGGTTGAAGTCGAACTCGCTTGGTTGAAGGCGCTGTCCGCACACCCGCTGATTGCAGAAGTGCCCCCGCTCTCCGCTAACGCAATCACGACTCTGGACCACATTGTGACTGACTTCAGTGTCGCCGATGGGGCGCGAATTAAAGCGATCGAAGCGACCACCAATCACGACGTCAAAGCCATCGAGTATTTCATCAAGGAGCGCTTCGAAGGCCACCCAGAACTGGCCGCGATCGCCGAGTTTGTGCACTTCGCATGTACCAGCGAGGACATCAATAATCTCGCCTACAGCCTCATGCTGTCTCGACTGCGCGAGGCGGTCTTGCCGGCTCTTGATGAGATCATCGGGTCTTTGGCGCACTACGCTGAGCAGTGGGCGAGTCATCCCATGTTATCGCGGACCCACGGCCAATCGGCAAGCCCCACCACTGTCGGAAAAGAATTCGCGAACCTCGTCGCACGCCTCGGCCGAGCACGGACACGATTCCTGGATGTGGCACTGCTTGGCAAGCTCAATGGTGCCGTTGGTAATTACAACGCCCACACAGTGGCCTACCCAGACGTCGATTGGGAGCAACTGGCTGACTCGGTCGTCACTGGGCTGGGATTAACCTGGAATCGCTACACCACCCAAATCGAGCCGCATGATTGCATCGCGGAATATTTTGACGCCTGCAAGCGCATCAATACGATTTTGATTGATGCCAACCGTGATCTTTGGAGTTACATCTCACTGGACTACTTCAAGCAGCGGACCATCGCCGGCGAAGTCGGCTCGTCAACCATGCCACACAAGGTCAATCCGATTGATTTTGAGAATGCCGAGGGCAACTTAGGGGTCGCGAATGCGCTGTTTGAGCATTTGTCTGCAAAACTTCCGATTTCTCGCTGGCAACGCGACTTAACAGATTCCACCGTGCTGCGGACGGTCGGTGTCGGGATGGCGCACAGCCTCATTGCCTATGCCTCAATGACGAAAGGGCTCGGAAAACTCGAACTGAATCTCTCCGTCATCCAAACCGATCTCGCGCAACGCTGGGAAGTGCTGGCAGAACCTGTCCAAACCGTGATGCGTCGCTATGGCTTGGAGCAACCCTATGAGCAACTGAAGGCACTCACGCGCGGAAAGCCCATTGATGAGGCCACATTACGAACGTTTATCCGCCAACTCGCCATTCCCGAGGATGCCAAGGCCCGCCTGTTGGCCTTGACGCCCTTGACCTATGTCGGACTGGCAGATCACCTCGCGCGGACACTCGAGTAATGCTCGCGCGACTCTCGGGGGTCGGTCTTGCAGACGGCGAAACGCTCCGTAAGTATTGGCAAACAACACCCGTGTTTCTGGCGCAGGCATTAGACCCAGCGCCACTGACCCCTGACACTGAAACCTTGCTCGAGATTTTGAACGAAACCGAGCTTCCTGCACGCCTCATCACGGGAAACACCGACACTGGATTCACCCTTGCGCATGGGCCCTTTGAGCCCTTCAAGATGCCCAAAACCGGGCCATGGACCGTCCTCATCCAGGCATTGGAGCACCTGTTTCCTGAGTATGACGCGCTCAGAGCCTCGATGACCTGGCTCCCAGCGTGGCGATTTGAAGACGTCATGCTGTCGTGGGCCT
>RFUY01000090.1 GCA_009922705.1 Gammaproteobacteria bacterium | reverse complement strand
CGTCAAAAATGTGAAGGTCGGACATCCAATGAATCCCGACATTAAGATGGGTCCTGTGGTGTCTGAAGCGCAGTACAACAAAGTGTTGTCATACATCGATATAGCGAAGTCTGAAGGTGCAGAGTTGCTGCTCGGTGGAGAGGCCTTAAGCATTGACGGATGCCCTGGTGGCTATTTTGTCTCACCAACCGTATTTGGTCGGGTCCGGATGGAGATGCGGATCGCGCAGGAGGAGGTGTTTGGTCCGGTGATGAGTTTGATGCCATACCGGGATTTGGATGAGGCGATAGAGATTGCGAACTCCACCAGCTACGGGCTAACTGCAGCGATTTGGACGTCGAATTACTTTACAGCAATGGATCTCTGCCGCCGCGTCGAGGCGGGTTATGTCTGGGTGAATGGTATCGGTAATCATTACCGCGGCCAGCCTTATGGTGGTTACAAGAATAGTGGTATCGGTCGCGAGGAAGGCTTGGATGAAATGCTCAGCTATACCGAAGTGAAATCGATTAACTTCGCCATGGGCCAAGCCGAGCGCGCTAAAAATAACTGATCTGCACTGAGTTTGGATCAAAAAGAAGGGCGCCTAGGCGCCCTTTAACATTCTCAGGAGTGGAGAAGACGTTAGTTGCCAATACCCGCGGCCGGTAATGCCAAAAGCACAGCACCAATCAATGAAATTCCGATCCCGATCCAAATCCAAATCCCGAACAGTTCTGTCGTTGGGTTGACGATTTTGCTGAAAATCACCCGAAAGATTGTCGAGGTCCGTTGAATTGGGGACACGATATACACGGGTGCAACCGCCAATGCGATATAACGTAATCCTTGAGATAAGAACACGAATACCCCTGAGGTAATAAAGTCAGGGATATTCTTCCGGTCGGTGTTTCGGACTTCAGCCGTAAATCCAAACGCAATAATGACGATCAGTAGCACCAACGACGCAGCCGCGTGCCCGATGAAGGCCCCGTAGACGGCTAATTGCCAGGTCTTGGTTTCCATTGCGAGCGCCACGAGGACAGGTGACGAGCCGTAACAAATTGAACTCACAAATCCATAGAAGTAGCCTTCCATGAGTTTGAATTCGAATTGAAGGTTTGCGACTTTCTTTGATTTACGCTCTTGCGAGACCGCGAGAGGCCCAAGCGTCAGGAGAATGATCCCGATCCAGCTTAGGGTGTTAATTTGCTCACCCAAGACCCAGATGGCTAAGACCACGGAGACGACGACCGTAAACTGCTGAATCGGACCTGCAACGTTCGCCCCAACCGCTTTTGTGCACTTGTAGTTGGTGAATCGGCCAATCAAAAAGTGCACAACGCCCGCTGCGATAAAGTACCAAGTTCCGGTCCAGTCCAAATTCGCGAGATCTTCTTCCCGAACTGCGACCAGAGACAGTAGACCAAACAGAATCATGCCAAGTGGCAACGTCACTGCAAGGCCCTGCATCGCGGTGCCCGTTAAGACACCGCGGCGCATCATCACCGCATTGAATCCAAAGAAACCTGCGCTCAGAAACGACAATAATGCGCCAAGCATGATGCGTTACTTCTGTGCAATCAATGCGCGAACCCAGTCGGCATCGATGGTTGTGTTGGGGACATACTCTGGTGCATTTTCCAGCTGTTCGAGATCATTCAGGCCACACATCTTGTAGACGCGATTGGTGGCTGAAATCAGTCGGCAAGGCCGGCTTGGGTCTGCATTGAAATGCTGGTGAATGGTATTTGGTGGAATGTAGATCACATCACCTGCTTCCCATTCAAACCGCTTTACTTCGTCTTGCGCTTTCCAGTGGTAGGTGTCCGTGATCTCCACATCGCAATCTTGATGCAAGTCGTACCCATACCCTTCGAGCACGTAGAGACACTCTTCAGCAAGGTGACGATGCTTCCCAGAACGACTTCCGGCAGGAATGATCTGCATGTAGGCATCGACCGTTTCCATCCGAGTATTCATCTTTTCATTAATCAAGTGCTTCAAAATCCCCTGGGGCGAAAGCTCCCACGGCATTTCATCTGGGTGTACCACTTTTTTGCGCAATGCATTGCGCTCGTCGGCGGTGAGCGCCTGGTCCAGCAATTCCTGGTACAGGCCTAGGTTCGTGGAGCCCTCGAGCCACTGATAGGCTTCTTGCCATGCCATATCAATATCCTCCTTCTGGGTGGTTGTAATCGATTTCTGCCTCGCGAGGCTCAAATCCTTCAGCGCCAGGGAACGGTTCGGTGTGCCGCGCTTCAACGGTCTGTTGGAACAACATATTTAAGAACAGATACATGGGCTTGGTCTTGATGACGAGCGCACGCGCAGGCTCTGTTTCACTGGCATTAAAATGTTGGTGGACGCAGTTGTTGTGCACGATGGCAACATCTCCCGCTTTCCAGTCATACCGAATATTGTCATGAATCTCGTAGCCTTGGCCGTCCAGAATATAAAACGCGGCTTCGTTCACGTGACCGTGCTTCTGAGATTTCCCACCGGGGCTGTACTCTTCAAGGTGAAGGTGGAATGTTTGCGTGATCCCATCCTTTGGCTCGACGTAATGCCGTGAATAAGCCTGAGGGCCATCCACCATTTTTAAATCTTTCGCTTTGCGGACACGGGGTTGCGAGCGCAGTCGCTCGAGTTCCTTTTGCAGGCTGTACGCCCCTTGTACGCCGCGGACGAAAATCCGGTCGGTTTGTTCGTGATATCGAGTCATGGTCTGTCTCTTCTTTTGCTTGGTTTCTGAAGATTCGCGCGCGATTCTCGCGCGACAGATGTCAGGGCCTACACTGTATTGGGCCACGGAAAATGACTGAAAAACTAAAACCGTCTTGGTTGGAAACTGAAATCATCATGATGGCCACAATGGCAATTATGCGATGCTCCTCACCCTGACAAATTAGGAGCGGCATGACTTTCCTTGCAGGCACAAAGTATCAAACTCAGCGGCGTTTCGCACTGAGTTGGTGTATTGGCATCATTGGCGGAACCATTCTGTTTTACGAAGACGTTCCGTTGGCGTGGTTACTTGGATCAATGGTCGCAAGTGCGATTGCGGCACTGAGTGGCCTGCAGGTGACCACCTGGATTCGGCTGACGCCATGGGCTCGGTGTGTGCTGGGGGTGATGGTTGGGACGGGGATTACCCCGATCCCAATGGGTGAATTGCTGTCCTATGGCGCAACACTCGCCATGGTGCCGCTCTTCTTACTTGGCTCGATCTCGTTGAATTATTGGATGCTGCATCGCGTGTTTGGCCAAAATGCGGCGACCGCGCTGTTTTCTGCGCTCCCTGGGGGGATGGTCGAGATGATCACCTCGGGTCGAGAGTACGGTGCGGATCCCAAGTTTCTGACAACCGTGCACCTCATTCGAGTGATCGCGATTGTCGCCGGCGCCGCAGCCATGGGTGCGATGGTGGGCCTTGCGGATTTCCGGATGCAAACGCCGGCTTGGGATCATTGGGAATTTGTGCCATTGCACCTTCTGCTCGGGGTACTTGGCTGGCGGGTGGGCGTTCGGCTACGCATTCCGAGTGCCTCATTATTGGCGCCAATGTTTCTCGTGACCGCATTGCAGGCCTCTGATCTTCTGCACATGCAGTTGTTCACGCCACTGATCATCGTGGCTCAGGTCATTATTGGGATCGACATCGCGCGTTCCTTCAACGGCGTCTCACTGCGTGCCATGCGGATACCATTTATCGCAGCGGGGATGAGTGTCGTGGTGATGGCTTTGGTGTTAGGGGTACTTGCGCTTTTCATTGTCGCGTTGCGAGGTGACCTTCCGCTAATCCAGGTGGTTTTATCCTTTTTACCTGGTGGTCAAACCGAGTTAGCATTGCTGGCTTTTGCGTTGAAACTCGATCTCACCTTTGTCGTGACCCACCAGATTTTTCGCATCGCCCTAATCATGTTTTCGTTGCCATTATTTATTGTGTGGTTGACCCGTTGGAGGCGCCCTGATGACTCGCCGCCCCGTTAATTATTATGCTGCAGGCTTCTTAGCGCTTGGTTTGGTGCCCTTATCTGCGGTCATTGTGCCGTTGTACGCCTTGGGCCTTGGGGCTTCGGCCGGGCAAGTCGGGATCATTATGGCGATGCGCTCGCTGCTTCCATTCTTAATGGCGATTCCGGGCGGCGCCATGATGGATCGCTATGGCGTCCGATTTATGGTCTCTCGGCTCTCTGCGGCCTGTGCTGTGCTAGCGTTGGTCTACCCATTGGCCGATGGATTTTGGCCACTTTTAGTGCTGCAACTGGTGTTTGGTCTGTGTCAATCGTTTTGCTGGATTGGTGTACAGACGGGAATCGGTAAATCATTCAAGGGCGACAGTTTGATCACCTCGCATCTCGGATTTTGGAGTATGGGTGGGACATTTATTGGCCCACTCATGATTGGTGTCGTTTGGGATTATTTGGGCTCTACCTCAAGTTTTGTCACTGTATCGGCGTGGTGCGCGCTCTTGATGTTTCTCGCATTGTCCTTGGATGAACAGAAGTCTCCGACCGAGGGCGTCAAGTCGTCTCGTCGTCAGCAAATGGGATCGGACTACGGCGAGGCCTTTCGTTTGCTGAAAGAGCCGATCGTCTTTTTTGTGATTGCCTCATCGTCAGTGCGTCTGGGCGCGGTGGCGCTGCAGACGAGCTTTCTTCCGGTCTATCTTGCGGAGCTCTCGTTTTCAGCATCGCAAATCGGTTTGGTGATTGGGGTCAGTGCTGCATCATCGGCCGTGTCTGCGTTTTTAAACAACGTGATGGCCCGATGGTGGCAGCCGGAGCGTATTCTTGCGGTGTTCATTTTGATTGCATTGCTCGCGTTAACGTCGATGTCGGCAACGTCGTCATTCTGGGCATTAATGGCGTTAAATGTGCTCATGGGAATCGCAATTGGAACAACCCAGCCGGCCATGTTTTCTGTTCTTGGGGCGCGGATCCCCTCTGAAATTCAGGGGTTGATCGTCGGTTTGCGTACGAGCATGAACCGGATGGCAACCTTTGTCATCCCATTGGCTGCGGGCGTTGCGGCTGAGCTCGCGGGAACGCGCTACACCTTTGTCTGGGTTGGACTTTTACTCATCACACTGTGGGCGCTGACTCAGCTCAAAATGCATCTGCATCACCCCTAACTCCAGACGCCATACCAACAGCTTATCCGCGTCATGCGGAATTCAATTAGGCTCAGGCTGGACCAACACTAGACGTCAGCCTTGTGCCACAGGTACCTTGGGGCAGTCACAGAACACTGTGGTGATAATTATAATCAGGAGGCTTCACATGCGTTTTCTTACAGCGCTGCTCGCCCTGGGTGTTGCTGTTGCAACGCCAGCTCAGGCGGCATTCCCAGAAAAAAACATTGAGTTTGTTATTCCTTACGGACCAGGCGGCGGGTTTGATACCTTGACCCGTAAACTTATTCCTTACATGGAAGAGTACTATGCGAAGCAGGGTTCAAATATTTCCGTAGTGCCGGTAAATATGCCTGGCGCCAGCGGTAACAAAGCGGCAGCTTACACAAGCCGGTCTAAGCCAGACGGATATACTATTCAGATCTTCAACATCCCCGGACATGGTTTGGGTTACATCACGGGTGTAAGCGCAGGCTATGACATCACTAAGATGACGTGGCTCAACCAGGTTGGCCGTGACACCTATGTTGTGATGACTGCTGCGTCTGGCGATCTAAAAACATTTGATGATGTGATGAAGCTTGGACGTGATATTAAGGTGCCGGAGCAGGGACCAGGATCGACCTCTAACATGGCGAACAAAATTGTTTGGTCAACCATGAACAAAGGGGCTGAGTACATCTACGGCTACAAATCGTCTCAAGAGTATGCAACCGCTGTTCTGCGTGGTGATGGTGACCTGACCATGGCTGTTGTGGGCTCCGCTAAGCGGTACAACAAAGCGGGTGATTACAACATCATCGCTCACTTTGATTCTGAAGTTGATTCGGAATTCACGTCAGCCATCAATGGTGCGGCACTTGGTAAGCCAGAGCTGGATGAAGTGAACTTGCTTCGGATGGTTGCAGGGCCCCCTGGCATGGATCCAGCGGTTGCTAAGTCGCTTCACGGCGCGCTCGAATATGCGGTGAAGCACCCAGATATTCAGAAGTGGGCAAAAGATACCCAAAATGGTGTCGTGTCTCTTGCGAGCCCTGAGGAAGCAGGCAAGCGACTCATGCGTGCGCTTGATCTGTATAAGCAATTTGCTGACATCTTTAAGTAATTAACTAGGACGGAGGAACGGGGATCGTGGATACCCTCGCTATCATCGCATCGGCATGGGCAGACTTGATGGATCCCCTGTCCTTTTTCTACCTCGTTTTGGGCGTCGTGATCGGTTTGGTCTTCGGCGTTCTACCGGGCCTCGGCGGGACAACCGCCTTGGCTCTCTTAATTCCATTTTCCATCGGAATGAGTGCGTCTGACGCGATCATTTTGATGGCCGGTGTGATGGCCTCCACGCCAACCAGTGGTGCTGTGACAGCGATCCTATTAAATACGCCAGGAACTGCGCCAAACGCGGCGACCACGCTTGACGGGTACCCGCTTGCAAAGCAGGG
>RFUY01000089.1 GCA_009922705.1 Gammaproteobacteria bacterium | reverse complement strand
GCCTGTCACACCTTTGATTCCAGGACTCGGGATTTGGATTGTGACTCTGTGGCTATGGCCTCGACTGAGTCGAATCCTCGCAATCCAGTCAGCAGTCGTCTTCTTAATCGGGCTCGGAGGCTTTGTTGCGACCGCGCAGCGTGTGCCGCTCGCCTTTACAGATCTTCGCGCTGCACTCGAGGCAAACTATGCAGTGCTTGGAATGCTGATTGGCGTGAGCTTTTTGCGATTACTGCAACAACACCAATCACCAATACGGATGAGCCAAGGTGTGCAAGGACAGGTGCAAACGATGTTAGGTGCGCATGTGCTTGGCTCCGTTCTAAACCTTTCAATTCTCACGTTGCTCGGTCAACGACTCGCCACCACGCGGCCCCTGAATACCATTCAAGGCTTGGCCTTACTTCGAGGATTTGCGCTGGCCTCGACTTGGTCGCCATTTTTTGCGTCACTTGGGGTGATTCTCGTGGCTGTTCCGGGCGCCCACTATGGGTCTCTTCTTCCCTATGGATTGGGTCTCGCCCTATGTGCCGGACTCTTGACCATTTGGCAGTTTCATCACTCCCCTGAGGGCGCACAGGCGACCGGTTTCTCACTGGGCTTCCAATCGCTAAAAGTCCCGTTGACCATGGCCAGCACCGTGTTAGTCGCCCATCAAATCTGGCCAGCTGTTCCCATTCTCACCATCGTTACCATCACAAGCGTCCTATTCGCTCTGATCAGTCTGTTCATCCAAGGCGGATCCATGGGTGTGCGCCTGGCGATCCAAACGCACGTCCAACACCAATTACCAAAACTTGCCGGAGAGTTCGCGCTCTTCGCATCCTCAGCTGTCCTTGGTGCCGGGATCAGTGCGTTGATTCGTGCCTACGGGTTGGTCCCGGTGCTGGATCAATTTGGCGCACTAGAGGCCTGGATCACCCTCTGTGTTCTGGTGTCTCTGGCACTGATTGGCCTGCATCCTGTTGCTGGGATTGTTCTGACCGCCACGCTGTTGGCACCAATTGTTGAGGACCCGACGCTACTGGCCATTGTGTTTGCCTTTACGTGGGCGTTGGCCGTGTTGTTTTCACCACTCTCGGCTGCACAACTGACACTCAAGCTGGGCTTTCAGATCAAAGCTCGTGCCTTGGCTCAATTGAACCTAAGGTTTGCGCTCCCAATCCTCGCTGCGGCCTATTGCCTACTTTGGCTCCGCGTCACACTGGCGTCGGGATAACCGGTTTTGGCTGTACGACTAGCCACCACAGGCTGCCCAAACACACCAGTACAACCGGGAGTACGAGCCAATTCATAATCTCCCAGCCCACCGTGTTCATGGCCACACCCGACATCAAGCTCGAAAACGCCACGGAACCAAACAGAATCATGTCATTCGCACCTTGGGTGCGGTGCTTTTCATGAGGCGCATAGGTGTCTGTGACCATCGCCGTGGCACCAATAAAGCCAAAGTTCCAGCCGACTCCTAACAGAATCAAGGCGAGATAGAAGTGGGTCAAGGTAATGCCATGCAGTGCCACAGCCGCGCAAACCATTAAGATCAACAAGCCAATGGCCACAATGCGTTCTTTCCCAAAACGTGCGATTAATCGCCCCGTAAAAAAACTGGGTGCAAACATTGCCATGACATGCCACTGAATACCCAAGGTCGACTCTGTGACGTCAAACCCACAACCAATCATTGCCAAGGGTGCTGCTGTCATGACAAACGCCATCAAGGCATAGGACGAGGTTCCACACAGCACTGCAACCACAAACCGGGGTTGGCGCATGATGACCCGAAGCGGGCGGGCCTCTGGTCCGTCCGTTTGCGGTGTCGAAGCCGAAGGCCGCTCACTCGATAGCCCCCACATCACCAAGAGACTCATGGCAAATAATCCAGTGCCCGCCAGATAGGCGCCCGCGAAGGGGGTGGGATACAGCAAGTCTTTAAACAGTAAAATCAACTGCGGACCAATCACAGCCGAGGCAATCCCGCCCATCAGTACCCAAGAAATCGCTTTTGCGCGGAATGCAGCATCCCCTCGGTCCGCTGCGGCAAAACGATACTGCTGGGTAAAACTGTTTGCAGAGCCGACGATCAAGAGACCCAAGGCAAACACCCAAAATTGATGGACCATCAGTCCCGAGGTCGCAACCAATAACCCCAACATACCGATGCCAGCACCCACCATAAACCCATGGCGGCGCCCGAGTCGCTGCATCAGCATGGCTGCGGGAAAGGCCGTCAGGGCAACGCCTAAATTAAATCCAGTGACGGGAAGGGTCGCTAAAGTCTTATCGGCAGCCAGCAAATAGCTGCCGCGCCATTGATCGCCGCGAGCAGTGCATACCGATACGCTTGGTTGCGCGCGTGTTGTTCGTCCTTGGTCACAGTCACTGAACCGATCCTTGTCAGTTTCGTTTTAGACCGCGGAGTCGGTCCAATCTGTCGCGTCCGAGAGTCCGCAAAACGTCGTATTCTAACGCCATCTCATGGAGGACGTATGCATCAATCTGCACTCTACATTCCACATGGCGCAGGACCCTGCTTCTTTATGGACTGGACACCGAAAGGCCAGTGGGATCCCCTGGCCAACTACCTCAGTGGCCTGATCACACGTCTGCCGGAGCCACCGCGCTGTCTTGTCGTCTTTTCTGCCCATTGGGAAAGCGACCCCATTTTGATCTCCGCAGATCAAACGCATTCTCTGTTTTATGACTACTGGGGCTTTCCGGAACACACCTATCAGTTTCAGTGGGCTCCCACAGGTGCACCTGCGGTTGCACACAAAATTGAAGGGCTCTTGAATGCTCAGGGGATTGCATCTTCATGCGTCACAGGACGGGGCTTAGACCACGGCGTCTTTGTCCCACTCATGCTTGCAGACCCAAACGCAACGATTCCGGTGGTACAGGTCAGCCTGCACCCATCATTGGATCCGACACGTCATCTCGAGATCGGCCGTGCTCTGCAGCCGCTCCTTGATGATCAGGTCCTGTGTATTGGCTCGGGCCTCAGCTTTCACAATGTGGACGCCCTTCGCGGGCGCGCACCAGGTGGTCGAGCGGAAAGGTTTGCCGAAGCCTTACAGCACGCCGTCCAAGTGCCCGACGCGCGCCGTGATCGCGCCCTTTCGGACTTAATGACACACCCTGAGCGCACTGCAGCCCACCCCACCACAGAACATTTAATTCCACTTCATGTGATGGCTGGGCTATCTAACGGACCTGGGTACATTCCTTTCGTCGACACTATTTACGGCTCAACAATTGTTGCTGTCGAGTTCACACAGCCGCGTTAGCGTTCCCTACAAATCGATGCTTTTCGGAATCAATCTCCCGAAGAATGGTCTCGTTATAACGCTCTCCGGAAATCAGATCAGGCCGAATCGCATCGCCAATACGGGCAACATCACCCGGAGACAGTTGAAGCGTTGCCGCCATCAGGTTCTCTTTGGCACGCTCAATAAATCGTGTCCCAGGAATCGGTAAAATCGAATCGCTTTGCGCAAGCAGCCATGCAAGACCCGCTTGCACGGCTGTGATGCCAAGTTCCTCAGCAATCACATCCAGTGCCTCAAGGCGCTTTAGGTTGTTCGCAAAATGCTCACCCTGGAACCGAGGCATCGCATGACGAATATCCTTCGCTCCCAAAGCCGACATATCGCGAACCACACCGCCTAAGAATCCACGTGCAACCGGGGAATACGCCACTAACGTGACGTTATGCGCTTCGCAGAGGTCAAGAATTTCCCCCTCAGGATTGCGGGTCCAAAGGGAATACTCAGACTGCAATGCGGCAACCGGGGTCATTGCCAATGCCGCCTTGAGCGTATCTGGCGCGACCTCAGAGAGGCCAATGAATCGAATTTTACCTTCATCACGCAAGTCCATGAGCGTGCCCACGCTGTCTTCGATTGGCACATTTGGATCTTTACGATGGAGATAATAGAGATCGATGACCTCCGTCCCGAGCCGGCGCAAACTGTCTTCGCAGGTTTTTCTTAGGACCTCAGGACGGCCGTTAATCTCCCGTTGTCCATCCGCATTGCGATACAAACCACATTTAGAGGCGAGGAAGAATTCACTGCGGCGGTGCCCAACGGCACGGTTGAGTAATTGCTCATTTGCGCCAAAGCCGTATAAGGCAGCGGTATCCAGATGCGTATAGCCCATGTCTAAGACTGCATTTAACGTCCGGATCCCGTCCTCTTCAGTACAGGGGTCATAGGCCTGTGATAACCCCATACAGCCATAGCCAATGGCGCTGACCTGCCAATCTCCCAACGTCACTTGCTTCACTTCAAAGCCCCCATGTGTGTCTCTACGGTCTCTCGCAAAAATTGAATGAACAGTTGTGATTTTGTGTTCACAAATCGTCGGCTTGGATACATCACCAGTAGTTCCGACCCAGGGTCTACCTTGGCGTCATCACAAACACGTTGCAAGTGACCAGCGCGCAAATCAGCCTCGCAATACAAAGATGGCAGAATCGAAATCCCTGCACCGGATCGGACAGCCTCACGAATCAACAGTGGATCATTGATCCGCGAGACCTGTTGCAACGCCAGCCGGCGACGACCAAATGGACCGGTTAAGCTAAGTTGACCCTGACCATAGCGCGTTTCGATTAATCGAATCTCCCGCGCCACACATTCTGGATCTTGTGGATCGGCCAACTGAGCGACACTCCTCGGTGCTCCGACCAAAATTAGCTCCAGACGCACTAAAGACACCGCGACATAATCTGACGGCGCAAGCGGCCCAACCTCAACGCTGAGGTCTACCCCAGCCTTAATCATATCGAGGTGCTGGCTGACCAGCCGAACATCCAGTTCAATCTGGGGATAGCGTGCCATGAAGTCTGCGAGCCGAGGACCGACCACCTCGCGACCAAACGCCATGGGGAGTGCCACACTTAATGGACCTTTGGGGGCGCCTGATAAGCCTTGTACTTGGCTGAACGCTTCATCAACTTGGTCATAGATCGCAGACATTTGTTGATAAAACTGCTCACCCTCGGTGGTTAGTCGAAGCTGACGAGAATTCCGGTCAAACAGCCGAACACCCAGGCGATTTTCAAGTTCACTGATGGCGCGTGACACCGAAGATTTGGGCTTAGCCAAGGTATCAGCGGCAGCGGTGATACCGCCGAAACGGACCACCGCCACAAAAATGAGTGCCTTCTCAGAGCCGGCGATCATCATCGTGGGCGACCGAGTGACACGCTAGCCGAGACACTCAGCAAGCGTCCATTCAGGCGTTTTCGAGAATGATGGCCCCATAGGCGGTTGCCGAAACAGGGATGTGGTAGAACCGATAGGCTTCATTGACCGTCTCATCCAATGCACCGCGCATCACATTCCACATGATCATCTCAATTCCCTCACACCCGGCTTCTCGGAAGAAGTCTGTGTGCGTCAACCGCGTGTTCGCCATTGGATCTTTCGTAAGATTATCTAAAAACTGAAGATCGAACTCCGGATTCACGACGCCAACGCGCTCGACAGACCGCCAGTACCCCAAATCCCAACAGTGATGTCGTCTGGGAACGAGTCCACCGCGCGACGGATCGCTTGGCCTAATTTGTAACACCGCAATGATGAGGGCTGTGGGTACTGAATCACGTTCACAGCCAGCGGAATTACACGCGTCGGCCACTCAGCCGGTTGATCGTAGGCAATCGATAATGGGACTGTCAGACCGTGATCGACATCCAAGTCACCAGAGATCGCGAGATCAAATTCATCCGCAATCAAACTCTCGACTAGATGCCAAGCGAGCTCCGGATGTCCTTGCACAGTTGGGACGTTCCGGCGACCCCACCCCTCGTCAGCCGGCAAAAACTGCTCAGCAACGCCGAGCGTGAAGGTGGCATAGTTGTCCAGTGCAATAGCGGTCGCATGGTCGTTATAGACGATGATATTGACATCAGGCACATGATCCCGGTGCCATGCCCGTAATGGCTCCAGCCCTTTGAAGACAGGCTGCCAGTAGGCTTCGTGGGTCTTGCCGTTGTCCATGGCCGCACCAAGCCCTGGTACGTGAGAGGTCCCCATCCCCGCAATAATTTTAGCCATTGGCCTGCTCCTTTTTACTCCGATTTCCCTCGATCGGGCGTCCGCCCGCAATCATCATTGCTTGGAATTCATCGAAGGTCATATTCGGTTCCGCCATCTGCCCATACATGACTTGAGGAGGCTTCCTGTCGTGGCTGATTAACTTGAATGCATAATAGACATTCCCCCCCAAGTGCAGCATTTTCAGCCACTCGCGCTGCAGCACGGCATCGCGCTGCGCGTCAGTCATCGGGAACTTCGCAAGGTATGCCCGTTCGTCCGCGGCGAACTCCGCACGACACTCTGCTTTATTCAGAGACATCAGAAACATGTTGAGGTGATACCCCATCCGGTAGCGCCGGCCATCAAACACATAGGTGCCAGGCACATCATCATAATCGCGTTCCATTCCGCCTCCTTTCCTTTTGACGGACTCAATACGTCGAACAATACCCTAATGGAAACCCATGTTTCGATACAAATCCGAAAATTTGAACGCATCGTTCTATAATTGGAACACACAGACTA
>RFUY01000088.1 GCA_009922705.1 Gammaproteobacteria bacterium | reverse complement strand
TTTGCCGTCATTTGCGCGAGATACAATGCGCGCAAATCATCCACAACGGTTTGATCAAGCGACAAGGTCGTCTCGTACGTGTCTTCACCCACAGGGGCAATACTCACGACCCGCGCGCCATAAATGACGCCCTCGACTTGCACCCGGAAGGTGTCGCTCATAACCGCCATGTCCGCCACAGTCGTGGTGGCATCGAGATACTGCCCATACACCTGCTCAGTCAACCCGCGATAGGCATCCAATTTAGACGCCCGAATCGCCAGTAACCGCTGCTGTGCAGGGACGTCTGAGGCTTGGATGCTAATCACCGCATAGCCCGTGGCCCGAATCGCACTGCGCCGCTCAATCACCGGCACGGCCTTCGTCTCGACCACCCGCTCCACCACAGGCGCCGGAGGTGCCATGGGGACTAATGCTTGTGGATTGGTCGGTTGCATCGAAATGGAACATCCGCCTAATCCGAGGGCGGCAGTCAAGCCGAGCAGCAGATACGTGCGTTGTAAAACTGTGTTTGCCACGATTTGGTTCTCCCTGTGTCTGGCTGACATTAAGCAAATCCAATGCCAATCAAAAATAAACCTGTCTTCCTCATTATCGGTTCGGCACGGAAAATGTTTAAACATTCCACTGACCGTCACCGGAAAACCCCCTGCCCCACTGGATCTCGATCTTGGCATCGGCCTTGCATAGACCTTTGTGCAGTCCCAAACGTTGGACGCAGAAAATCACTAAACCATTGATTTTTGGAGTATAGAAATCGTGCAACTGGCCCTGTCAGATCTTCGACAGTCGATTCTTCAGGTCGATTACCGCGCTCTCGGGATTCCGTTATTGGTCCTCCTGATCATCGCGATGTTGATTCTGCCATTGCCCACGATTCTGCTCGACATTCTCTTTACCTTTAACATCATGGCGTCCTTGATCGTGGTGATGATCGCGATTCATACGCAAAAACCACTCGATTTTTCATCGTTCCCTGCGGTGTTGCTGTTCGCAACGATGTTGCGGCTGTCGTTGAACGTCGCCTCCACGCGGATTGTTTTGGTCAATGGACACGAAGGAACGGATGCGGCCGGCCAGGTGATCGAAGCCTTTGGGAACTTCGTCATCAGTGGCAACTACCTGGTCGGATTTATCATCTTTGGCATCTTGATGATCATTAACTTTGTGGTGGTCACCAAGGGCGCCGGCCGAGTCTCAGAGGTGATTGCTCGATTTACCCTTGATGCGATGCCGGGCAAGCAGATGGCCATTGATGCTGACCTCAACAGTGGCGTCATCGATCAAGAAGAGGCCAAGCGGCGGCGCCTTGAGATTTCGCAAGAGTCCGACTTCTTTGGGTCGATGGACGGTGCCTCAAAATTTGTGCGCGGCGATGCAATCGCCGGCTTACTCATCCTAATCATCAATATTGTGGGTGGTCTCATTATTGGCATGGCGCAATACGACATGTCATTCTCAGAGGCCGGCCGCATTTACGTGTTGCTCACGATTGGTGATGGCCTGGTCGCCCAGATTCCCTCGCTGGTGCTGTCCTTGGCCACCGCCATCGTGGTCACCCGTGTCACCACGAGCGAGTCCATGACGGATCAAGCTGCGAGCCAATTAGCCAACCCACAAGCACTCTTTATCGCTGCCGGGATTTTGATCCTACTCGGCATCATTCCTGGCATGCCGCACACGGTCTTTTTGAGTTTGGGCGCACTGGCAGGCGGGATCGGCTATCTGGTCATGCGAACCTCCCAAGCAAAGCGCGAGGATGCGATTGAACACGAGCAGGCGGCAGAGACACCCGCCAGTGCCTCCGATCAAGAGATCGATTGGGCCGATGTCAGCCAAACAGATCTGATTTCTATCGAGATTGGCTATGGATTAATCCCGCTGGTCAATGTCGATGCAGGCGGGCAACTGTTGGCGCGCGTCAAAGGTGTCCGGAAAAAACTCTCCACTGAATTTGGCTTCTTAGTGCAGCCTGTCCGAATCCGCGACAATCTCGATTTGGAACCCAACACCTATCACATCTTAGTCAATGGCGTGATTCGGGGTCGCGGCGAAGCGCGCGTGGGTCAGGAACTGGCGATCAACCCAGGCCATATTGCGACGGCTCTGGCTGGCACCCACGTCAAAGAACCCGCGTTTGGTCTCGATGCCACGTGGATTGACTCTGCCGATCGTAACCAAGCACGTGCCTTAGGTTACACCGTGGTCGATGCGGCAACCGCCATCGCCACACACCTCAACACCATTCTGCACACGGCCTCTCCGGAGTTGTTGGGTCACGACGAAGTACAGCAGTTGCTCGACAAAGTCACCGAGCGCTCGCCAAAGCTCGTGGAAAATCTTGTCCCCAATCGTCTGAGCCTCGCGATCGTGACCCGTATTTTGCAGAACCTGTTGCGCGAAGGCGTTCCGGTGCGCGACATGCGAACCATCTTAGAGGTCCTATTCAGGATCCAGACGAGTTGACGGCGTTGGTACGCCCAAAACTCGGTCGCTTGATCGTGCAAAGCTTGGTCGATCTCAGTCAAGAAATGCAGGTGATGACGCTCAATCCAGAATTAGAACAAATGCTGCACAACGTCGTGCAACAGAGTCATCAAAATAAAGGCCTAGCCATTGATCCAGGCCTGGCAGAGCGGTTGTTCAAATCCGTTCGCAAAGAGGCACAACAGATTGAAGACACGGGCAACCCCGCTATTTTGGTGGTCTCACCGAGTGTCCGGCCCTGGTTGGCCAGCTTGATGCGTCCGCGCATCCCAGACTTAACAGTCCTGTCTTACACGGAGATTCCGGAAGATCAGGCCGTCAACGTGGTTGCTACCGTTTCGGCAGAACCCCAAGCGTAATCGAGGACGACGATGGAACTAAAACGCGTAATCGCCAAAGACAACAAAGCGGCCATGGATCAGGTTGTCGCGCTCTACGGGCCTGACGCCCTGGTGGTCTCCGGACACCGAGTCAGAAATCAGTTTGAGTTGATCGTCGCGGTCGACATCGAGCCCGACCTGAATCCCCCCGGAGACGACGAGGACACTTGGCCTTTGGCCGCGGCGGACACTGGAGACGCCCAAGCGGATGACGCCACCGTGGACCCAGCGGCTGTGTTGCAAACTGAGCGCGCAGCCACCGCGGAAACCGCTCCTGTCTTCCGGAAGGTTCTGTTTGAGCCGGAACAGACACCCGCCGCACAAGCGGCACTTGCCCGGCATGTCGCGGCTTCACTGCAATCACGCACTGGTGCAGAACAAGCCCGGGACGCCTTCCGCGCGCAAGAGGTGGTGGAGCTGATCCGATCAGAGATTCAAGTGCTTCGCCAAGAAATTCAGTTGCAACATCAGACCGCGCCCTGGTGGGCTCGCGTCCATCAAGAGGCCAGTTTGAACCCCTTGGCCGAGCAACTCATGATGCAGCCGATTCCGGGGCGATTGAAAACACTCCTGGTGGATGCCATCGCAGATTTGAACTCGGTCGAAGCAGCGCACATTCAGTTGGAAAACATCCTGATTGAACACTTAGCCGTGAGCCAGTTTGACCTGACCGATTACCAGGGAATCCATGCCTTTTACGGCCCATCTGGGGTAGGCAAAACAACCTTCATTGGGAAACTGGCGGTCTCAGCCGCCCTCGAGTTTGGTGCCGAACAGGTGGTCTTGATCAGTCATCTTGACCACAAACTGGGCGCCTGGAATCAAACGCAGATGATCGCTGCCGAGGCAGGGATTCGCTGCTATCGGGCGACCTCACAGGAGATGATGCAAACGCTGATTGATGCGCTCAGTGATCGCGCCTGTGTGTTGATAGACACCGCGGGGGTTCAGTTTATGGCAACCCGTGAGCAGCTCGGCACCCTCCATGGCGATGTCTTGCACCATCTCTTAGTCGCTGCAGAGACGTCACAAAGCACCCTACGGAAGTGTCAGTTTACGGCAGATCTCTGGGACAGCCTGAACCTCACTAAACTCGATGAGTCCACTGCATTGTGGAATGTCATTGACACCCTCATCGCCGCACCGGCACTCGCAATTCGGGGGTGTTCGAGCAGTCCTAGCGTCAATACGACGCTTGAGGGGACCTCGTTACGGGCGCTCGTCGATGCCGTACTCAGTACCTTGGACAGTGGCCCAGTCAGCTCGGCCATGACCGAGCCTGCTGAGACGACGAAGGCCAGTCGACAAGAACAATCAGAACTGACTACTATGGAGTTTCTAACCGGTCTATCCGCGACTTCCGCGGATCGTGTGACCGATCCAAGACGCTCTCGGCATTGATCCGGCACGGTCGGGAAGAAGGACACCAATGAACACATTACGCATCATCGGTATTGCCAGTGGCAAGGGCGGCGTCGGAAAGACGACGGTCTCGACCAATCTTGCTGTCGCGCTTGCCCAAAGTGGAAAGCAGGTCATGTTGTTTGATGCGGATCTTGGCTTGGCCAACGCTCAAATCGCACTCGGAATCCGTGCTGAGTTTAATTTTAGCCATGTCATTAGCGGTGAGAAAACGCTCAACAACATTGTCGTCCGCGGTCCATTCGGACTCTACGTTGTCCCTGGCGCCTCAGGTGTGGGCCGAATGGCCGACCTCTCCATGGCTGAAATCCAAGGCATCATTCAGGCCTTTTCGACCTTTGAAAAGCCGCTGGATTATCTGATCGTTGACGTTGCGGCTGGCATTAGCCCCTCCGTCATCACCTTTCTACGTGCGTGCCATCAGGTGGCGATTGTCGTGCGCGACGAACCGTCATCCATTGCAGATGCGTACGGCACCATCAAAGTGCTGACTCAAGACTATCAGGTCGATGACATCGGGCTGATTCCGAATATGGTCCCAGATCAGCGGTCCGGACACATGTTGTACCAACGCATCAATGCGGTTTGCCTCAAGTTCCTGGGTGTGAACTTAGAGCTCATCGCCTCAATCGAGACGGATGAGGTGATTTTAGAGTGTTTACGAAAATACTCGTCGGTCCTGCAAGCCTCGCCCGCCTCAAAAGCGGCCAGGGATTTTCGGGCACTCGCGAAGGCCATCGAGATCATGCCGATTTCCGATCACAAAGCACATGGGTTACAGTTCTTTATTGAAAGACTGGTAGATCATTCTGCCAAGGAGCCAAAGGGTGGCTGATATCGACCTGTACGCCAAGGTACAGAACAACGGCCAGGATCCGATCCTCGCCCACATGGGACTGGTCAAGCGAACCGCGCTCCATCTCCGTGCGCGCATTCCACAGGTCATGGATGTCGAAGAAATGATCCAAGTCGGGATGATTGGCCTGATCGAAGCGACGCAGTCCTTCGATCACAGCCGCGGCGTCGAGTTTGAAATCTTTGCCCGGACCCGGATTCGGGGGGCCATCTTGGACGAAGTCCGCCGTATCTCTGTGCTGCCGCGCTCGGCTGTCTCGCATATTCGTCATACCAATGAGGCTTCCCAGCAGCTTGCGACCGAATTAGGGCGGACGCCAACCCAGGCTGAATTGGCCGATTACCTGGGAAAAGAGGTGGATGAATACCAACGCGAACGCACCCACGCACATCAAATGCAAATGGTGGATTCCGAGGTGGCCGAAGATGAGCTACTGAGTGTGGCCGCGACCGATGCGTTCGAGCCCGAAAAGGAAGTCGGTGATGCCGAACTGATGGATTCACTGACCGCAGCCATTGAGAAACTGCCAGAGCGTGATCAATTGGTGATGGCTTTGTATTACAATGAAGAACTCAACTTAAAAGAGATCGGCGCAGTATTGGGTGTCAGCGAGTCACGAGTGAGCCAAATTTTGACGGCCAACGTGAAGAAGCTACGCGGTTTATTACGTCTCTCCTAACCCCTGGAGCATCGATGGCATTATTTGGTCGGAGCAAGACAGATGCTCGGAAAACTGCGAAGAGCGAATACGACAAGGCGTGTTCTCTGCGTGGGGATGATCGGAAAGAGCAAGCCTATCAAATGAAGCTTGCGCTCCGCTGTCGCGCGCATATCGACAAAGTCTTTATTGAAGGCGCAGAAGGCGCAGAGGTCTATAACGATGCGGTCCTGATCTGCATCTCCGAAGGGAAGGCAAAGCCAGAACCTCCAAAGCCCTCAGCCTATATGAAAATCAAAACCGCCAGTGGCGAAGTGATGTCCTACCTGCCTGAGGAATATGCGGAAGTCGTGTTTCGCTACGGGATGCGCTATCAAACCATGGAATGCACAG
Source organism: Gammaproteobacteria bacterium (assembly GCA_009922705.1). GTDB lineage: Bacteria > Pseudomonadota > Gammaproteobacteria > Pseudomonadales > Litorivicinaceae > HIMB30. The sequence continues at coordinate 424 of RFUY01000088.1, read as the reverse complement.
CCGCTCAGGCTATTCAAGCCGTGCAACAAATCGCAAACTCAGTCAGTTTTGAGTTGAAAATCGAACATCCATTGGTTGCGCTGCAATTTTTACGCGACCAACTGACTGAAGAAGGCATCGATGTCGAGGCAGAACTCGCCGCCCTATCGGGGTCTGACGAGACGGATGCCTCCTAACCGGGAGTTTGTGGTATGGAACTGTTCCTACTGATTCTGATTACCGCGATTGGTGCCGCCTGTATCTATGTCGTGTATCTCGCGTCTCGGGTTTGGCTCCTTGAGAAAATGTCGGGAATTTCACCGAAAGTCACCACAGAAACCATCGATGAGTACATGACCCATGGTCCAAACCCCTTTGGAACACTCTCCGGCGAAAAACTATGGAAGGCGATGTCTGCCGAAACCTGGAGTAAGTCCCTGGGTGC
>RFUY01000087.1 GCA_009922705.1 Gammaproteobacteria bacterium | reverse complement strand
ATGCACTGCTGCCGACGATGGGAGCAGCGGACGTCATTGCATCCAGGCTTGAAGTCTCTGGGGATGCACTCGGTGTTATAGCGATTGCAGGTCTCTGTGATGCCAAGGTTTCTATTTCCGAGATCGTGCTGCTGACAGTGTTGACTGCGACAGCCGGATCGGTTTCGTCAATGGTGATGACTTCCTCCTCTGTAATCACCTCGCCTGGAATCGTGATTTCTTCGTTTCCGAGGACTGGCAGGATGCTTGATGGGATGCCAGGGTCAACAATGATGCCGTCTGTCATGTCGTTATCGCCAAAGGCATTATCTGTGAAGTTCGCTGACATGCCGACGATGTAGCGCTGAATCTTTCCAGTGTATGGATTGATTTTTCCGGTTGGATCATCGGCGTAAATGAAGCGCACGCCATCTCCGTCGTCACTTCGGCGTGTGAAGTCGTAGTATCCAGGCTCTGTGATCAGATTTCCGTCGAGATCGATCAGGCTGATTTCACGGTTTTCGGCATCGATTAAAGTCGCCTTGTTGACAAACTTGTAGTACCGGTCAAACTCTTCTCCATAGGGTGACGCAATTGCGCTGCCAAGTTGGCTGCTCGTGAATGCAACTGTGGTGTCGCCACTGGCGTAATTGGCGAGGTTGAGTCCTGATCGTGGATCTGCGTCGGACTCGTTTTCTTTGACTTCATAGAAGAAGGTGTAATTAAGGATTCGATTTCCATCTTTGCTGACGTTCGCGTGCTGATTCTCGTTGCCATCTGTTGAGTATTCGCCGCTCTCCCAGTCGTAGCCGAATGCTGCAAGTGACCCATTCGCCTTTTCTCTTATCTCGATTTTGAAGTCCATAGTGGGGGCGATGGCTGCGAGTTGGAACTTCTCGCCGTCTGTCCCTGTGATGGTCTGGCCTCGAGGTGGTGGTGCTACGTACATGCTTGAGTTGAGTAGCAGTTCTTCTTGCTCCGGGGTCAGGTTGCTCAAGTCGGAATATCTGAATGGGTCGAATTGCCGTACGCCATAGCCCGCGAGGCTCTTGTCTTTGTCAATAAGATTATCTTCGATCAGTAGTTCGCGTAGCAGGATCCGTGTTTCGGGGTCGATGTTCGTGGCTTGCGCCAGCTCTTCTGCTGTCTTCGCTTGTAGCGTTGTGCCGCTTTGAAGGATGAATATCGTCAGTTTTTCGCTGATGCTTGTTTCTGCGCCATTTGACAGAGTGGCCCCTCCATCGAACACGTCAAAGTCAACCTGGCCACGGCCTGAACAGCAACCCGTTGAGCTGATCCACGGAGTAATCGGTATTGATCGCCACCGGAGTGATGCCATCGGCGAGGAGGACCTGCCCGAGGTTGCCTGCCGGGAGGGTCGAGAAGCGAATGGTGAGGGTCTGATCCGCTTCATCATCCGGCCCGGTGTTGTAGGCGAGATCCTCAAGATTGAGCGAGAGAGGCAGCCCGTCCAGGGCCTGCTCGTTGGAGATGATCAGCGGCTGGAGGAAGCCTGCGGTGCGCTCCGGCGCGTCATTGACGGCGAGGACCCGCAGGTTGATGGAGTAGGGAGCAGAGGTGAGAGCGCCATCTGTGGCGGTGTCTGTGACGGTGATGGAGAAGTTGGCATCACCGTTGTAATTGTCCGCCGGCCGGAAGCTGAGGGATTGGAGTTGGTTGAGGGTGTAGGGGGTGTTGATGGCAACCGGGGTGATGCCATCGGCGAGATAGAGAGTGCCAGCCTCTGCGGGCGGAAGGGCAGTGACCTGAAGGCTGAGCGTTTGCGCGGTCTCGTCGATGGCGGTGTCGGGTCCTGCCAGTGCCTCCAGGTTGGAGAGGTCAAGTTGCTGGAGACCGCCGTCTTCCACGACGGCGAGGTTGGGGATGTTCCTGAGGAGAGGCGCGTCGTTGGTGCCGGAGAGGTTGATGGAGAAGGAACTGTTGGTGACGCCGCCGTTGTTGTCGGTGACGGTGTAGTTGACGGTGATGGTCTGTTGCTGCCCGTCTGTGAGGCTGTCGTAGGCGGGATCAGCTGGATTGAAGGACCAGGAGCCGTCGTCCTCAAACGTAAGCCCGCTTATGTTGTCTGACAGCAAAATATATGTTGCAGTTGCTCCGGAATCGAGATCAATTGATTCAATCTGGCCTTGGATAATAGAATCGCCTTCAATAACTGCTTGAGGCTCTAGTGCGATGGCTGTTGGCAGATCATTTGCTCCAAGAATCTTGATCTCGAGCAATCCGGGAGCCGATCCACCATGGCTATCCTCTGCTTCATAGGCGATGGTGATAGTCTTGGATTCGCCCTGTGTTAGCGGATCGTAACTAGTGTTCGACGGATCAAAGGTCCATGTTCCATCGGTATTGAGGTTAAATCCTGGTATTTGAGCTCCTGTGAGAAAATAGGTAATCGTGTCTTGATCATCAAAATCTGTGAATTCCAGATTTCCGCTTATTGATGTACTGTTTTCGGTTGCTTCTGTTGCTGGCGCTGGAAGGACCTGTGGTGTGTCATTGCTACCGATCAGTGTGATCGTCAGAATCTGTTCTTTGGCGATGACGCTGCTCTCACGGTCGCTGATGTCGATGGTGTAACTCAGGCTGAGTTCTTCGTCTTTGTTTAGAGCGTTAAAGAAATAGTCTGAGCTGTTGAATTCCCAGCTCAATTGCTGCTGTGTTGCCAAACCATCAGTCAGAACACGATCACTGGTGCTGAGCAGAGCTTTGAGCTGTTCCTGTTGAAGAGAGAAATCGCTGCTGAAACCAAACCGCTGTAGGTCGATCGAACTGGAGGCAGACTTAATCTTTATTCTCAGACTATCATTGTAGTCAATGTCTTGAACAGTTAGCGTTCCATTGGCTGAGATTGTTTCATTGCCCTCTACGACCACAACACTGCTGCTGTCTCCAGCACTTTCATTGATTTGAATTTCAGGCTGTGCGTTACTGCCTGAAATAATGACCCTTAAATCACGCCAAATGGAGCTTAACTCATTACCGTCTTTAGGAATCTCTACGCCTTGACCGTCGTCGAATTCGACGCGATAGTCTACAATAATATTTTCACCTTCACTAAGGTAAGAGACCAAGTCTCCGTTTAAACTGAAGAGCCAGTTGAATTTTCCTTTGGTGTCTTGTTGTTGATTAAGAGTGAGTGCATCGGTTAAAGCAACAGAAAGCTCGTTTGTAATCAGTGCACCGCCATCGGCAGTGATGCGTTGCAGTCGTCTTTCGACCGTGATCTGGTCACCCTCGTCCGAATCGCTCAGATCGATCGTGCCAGATGCGGTTAGTGGATCACCAATGCCAGATTGCTCATTCCATTTCTCTGTGAGATCAATCCTGCCTTCGCTTGTACCCGTGAATGCTGTGATCGTAGGTCTATCGTTGGTTCCCTCGATCTCGACGATAATGTCTTGGGTGTCTTCGGATTTGGCGTCAAAAATACGAACTGTATAACGGAATGTGATTAATTCTCCTTTGGAAAGTTTATCCAAGTCGAGATGACCACTGTTGAATCGCCAGTAGAGCTGTTCTTCATTTGTGCTCCCATCAATCACCTCACTGGGCGAAATCTCGAGAAGTTGGCTGATGATTTGTTGAAGGTTAGGTTCGCCGACCAGCCAACTCGGAGCTTCTCCATCGATGCTTGCTGAGATCAACTGTGCGTTGACAACATCGCCGAAATCCTCATCCCTAATGCCCACGCTGCCGCTTGCTGTTACGGGTATGTCAGTTTCAGTAAGCTGTGCTGAAGGTGGGTCGATACTTTCGTTAACGACAATCTCTGGTGCACCATTTGTGCCGGTAATCGTGATGCTGACTGCATCGACTGATTGTGTCACTGACTCATCGGCAGCCAGTATTAATTCCGATGCGTAAGCACGATTCAAGGCTGCTACCATGAACCTAGAATCAATCGAAACTTCTTGATCAGATTCAATTGCTAGGTTGCTTGATCCCCACGTCCCCGCGTCTATTCCGGCATCGGTATAGCCAATTGACCCCTGGCTGCTGACCACGGCCTGCGAGCTGATACTGTTGATATCGCGATCAATATGCCCGTACGTGTAATTACTGTTGGCCATGCTCGAGCTTCCACTTACCAAGTCAAAGTCGAACGTATATGTTCCACTGTTGGTCAAAGCGCGTGATCGACCGATTCCCCTGATGATGAACTCATCACCGACTTTCTCGAAAATCAAGGGGGTAACCCAGGTTGTCTCACTAATGCCTTCGGACTCTTGTTGATCAAATGGTTTAGTGATTCTCCATTGCAGAGCATCACCCGTTTTGCCGGAGGGTTTCGTATTCAGGTATAACTGGCCTGTTTCAGTATCCTGATAATTGAGGCTATCAATATCTAGGGCTTCGCCGATTCTGTTTTCGCTTGCTATATCATCCCGCCTGTTGGCACTGTTGTCGGTGAGGTTGAGTTGGTATGTCAGGGTCAACGTTTCGCCTTCGGCGAGGAAGTTGAATAGTGTATTTGCCTGCCCTCCGTTGAATGACCAATTGATGAGAGAGCCATTCGGTGAGTTGCTCTCTAGATCTTCAAGGCCGCTTTGGCCATTCCACTGCATTAGCTGCAACAGGGCAAGACTGTTATTGGCTAAAAGCTCAGCGGGAAGAGTTCGGCCAGCATCTATGAATGACCCCGAAAGTGTTACCGCGCCTGCGCTCGCGGTAACATCGTCAATTGTGTCTACATCGATAATGACTGCATTTCCGGATGCCGATAAGTTGTCGTCGTCTTCTTTGAAGTTTTCTATGAGCTTCTCTAGAATCTGCGGTGTATCGTTGGTACCAATAATTCTGATTTGAATTGCTTCGCTACTGCTGCCGCCAGCGCTATCGGTCAAGGCTATGGAGAAGGTCAGATTCAGTTCTTCACCCCGTCCAAGGTGCTTGATCTCTTCGTCTGCAATGGAGTAAGACCAGTTCACGGTGCCTGATCCCGGTGTTGCAGGAATCAACGCAATCGTTAGCCCTTCGACGAGAGCATCTTGAAGATCACTGGCAAGTATCAGCTCTGTTCCTGTCTCATCCTTGATACTCACCACCGACGCCGTTGCTACATGTGTTTGGTCTGCGTCTAGGTCTGTGTAATTGAAGCTGCCACTATCACTGAGTTTGTTGCTCTCGATGATCTCACCTTCGATATCAACAGCAGCAATCACTGGAATTGAATTCCCGCCTGATGCGTCGACAGCGAAGGGGAATGGATTCGAGCTGATCGTGGCTGTGCTGTTCGTATAAGTCTGGCCGGTAATTGTAAAGGTTGCTGTATTCGCAGCACTCGAATTTGAGCCACCCGAAATGCTGTACGTTAATATTACTGTGACTGCGTCGTTGTCATTCAAGTTGGAGAATGATGTTGGATTGATCGATGCTGTACGGTGGTCGGCTGAAATTACGACAGCACCGTCTGGCAAGGAATATGCATTTCCATTTCCGTCGGTGGCGCTAATGGTGGGGGCTGCTTGGATCGATAGAACTGAACCTTTGTCCTGGCTTCTGACTCCGCTGAGCAGATCAAGGGTGAATGGTGAGCTGATTTCTGATCGCGTGCCCGCATCAATGGGGCTGACGAGCAGCGGATTGTTGATTCCTGTGATTGTAAAGCTTGCTGTGTTGACCACGTCTGCGACCCCATCGCTGACCTGGTAGCGCGTGGTAATTGCAATGTTCTTTCCCTCTTTCAGGCCTAGCGACGCGAACGCAGCGGGATCAACCCTGAGACTGTTGCCATTGAGAACCAAGGCTTCAGACGGAATCACGGTGAGCTGTCCGTCACTGGTGATGGCGGCTGAGCTCAAGTTGTTGATTGTCAGTATGTCTGACGTATCGGCATCCGTGACGCCGCTGAGTAGATCAATCCAGAAAAAGGGATCAGATTCACTTGCCGCGGGTGCCGTAATGCTAGTCACAACAGGGCGATCGTTGACTCCTTGGATGACAATCTGAGCGGTAGCGTTTGTTTGGCTATATCCATCGTCGATGCTATAGTTGAATGATATGGTTATAGAGTCGTCGTTGGACAAGTTATTGAATATGCCTGGATTCACCATCAGTGTTGATCCGGACAGGCTCAGCGTTCCTTCTGGCACGGCTACTTGAAGGCCATTCCTGTCAGTCGCTGTTGTCTGGATGGGGCTGACTGTGAATTCGGTTGTGTCAGGATCGTTGACATTGCTAAGAAGGTCGATGCTATAGGTTGCGCGATCTTCGTTTGTCAGAGATTCAATAGTTGTTGCGATGGGGCTGTCGTTTGTGCCCTTGATGACGATTTTTATTGTCTGATCAGAGCTGGCGTTGTTTGTGTCAATTGCCCTGTAGCTAATGAAGATTGTTTTTTCTTCCCCTTCGCTCAAGCTGTCGTAGGCGTTGTGCTTTGGATCAAAGCTCCAGTTTCCATTCGTGTCGAGCGTCAGTCCTGCGACCGGTTCACCAATCAATGTGTACGTCACCTGACCGATCGCGTTGGTGATTGTATGGCTCAGTGTGCCTTCGACAACTGCGCCGCCTTCATCGGCGTTCTGGGTTTCCCCTATTTGTTGCAGTCGTGTTGGATCTGAGCCCGTGATATGGACGGAGAGGATCTGTGAAACAGTCGAGTTTTGAGCGGAGTTGTCGCTGACCTGAAGGG
>RFUY01000086.1 GCA_009922705.1 Gammaproteobacteria bacterium | reverse complement strand
CATAGACATCGACCAGGCGATAACATGCAGCAAGCTGGAGTCGGGCTTGCCATTCTTGGTCTGACATTCCCTTAGGGGTGGCGGGCCAGTCAATATCAAAGCGATCCATCGCATATGCCTCCGTCTAGTAAGGTAAGCCGATGTAGTTCTCAGCAAGCGCGCGCTGATAATCGCGCGACTGACAGAGGAACTCAAATTCTGCACGCCGCATTTTTTCGGCGAAGGTGTCTTCAGATTCAAATTTGTGGAGCAAAGAGGTCATCCACCAACTGAAGCGCTCAGACTTCCAAATGCGCTTAAGGGCCCTGTCTGAATAGCCTTTCAGACTGGTCTCATCTCCTGATTGAAAGAAGTCGATTAATCCGGTCGAGAGGTAGTGGATGTCTGAGAACGCTAAATTGAGCCCTTTGGCGCCCGTTGGGGGGACAATGTGCCCTGAATCTCCCGCGATAAAGAGTCGCTGATACTGCAGAGGTTCGCAGACAAAACTCCGAAGCGGTGCAATTGATTTTTCGATCGAGGGTCCTGTTTCCATCGATTGCGCAATGTCTTGCGGGATTTGAGATTTCAAGGTGTCCCAAAAGCGTTCATCACTCCACTCGTCGACGGTGTCTGTGAGTGCGCACTGGATGTAATACCGAGAGAGACGCTCTGAACGCATTGAGCACAATGAAAATCCATTGGGGTGGCTCGCGTAGATCAGCTCATGATTTGCGGGTTTTGTTTCAGAGAGAATGCCGAGCCATCCGAACGGATAGACGCGCTCATATTCGTTCCGGATGCTCTCTGGAATTGCTTGTCGAGCAATCCCCCGAAACCCATCGCAACCCACGACAAATTGCGCCCTGACCTCAAAGGGTTGCCCGTCGCGAACACCCGTAATGGCAGGCCGATCGGTCTCGAGGTCAACGATTGCAGTCTCTCCTGCATGGTCTAGGATCAGCAGGCCATCTTGGCGGAGTGCGTCATACAGGTCTTTGGTCACCTCGGTTTGTCCGTAGACTGTGACCTCGCCGTCGACAAGACTCTCGAGATCAATCCGAAGTTGATCATCGCCATAGCTCAGCAAGAAACCAGAATGGCGCTGCCCTTCACGTGCAAGCCGGTCTCCAAGACCAGCCTGAGTGAGCACATTGACGGTTCCTTGCTCAAGCACGCCGGCTCGAATCCGGGTCAGCACATGTTGCATGGGTTGACGCTCAACCAAGATGGCGGAAATCCCCGCGTTATGCAGGAGTTTGGCGAGCATCATGCCGGATGGGCCTGCCCCGACGATTGCAATCTCAGTGTCAAAGCGCTGCATGGTTAAGCCTCCATGATCTTTAAGGTAAGCGGGCGAATCGCCCAATAAATCAGTCCAAGGGTCAGCACACAGCTGATCCCAATGACGTAACTGGTGTATTCCCAGCCGCCAAATCGCTCGACAGCCCAGGCAGTGGCCAGGGGGCCAATCAAAATACCGAGACTCTGAACTTGCAGCATATAGCCATTAAATGCTGCGGTATGGCGCGGGCTGGGGGTCATCTTAGAGACCAAGTAGAACGCGCTTGGCGGCGTTAATGACGTCATCCAGGCTGAGACGAATAGTGCGAGTGCCTTCCAAACGAGACTGACATCGGGTGCGAACAAGAGCGCCACAATAAAGGGCATGGCGATGTAGGTCCCACTCATCAGCAGGTGTGGTGAGTAGCCACGGTGGATCAACCGCCCGGTCATGACGTTCCCAAAGAAGTTTAAAATACAAAAGATGGCTGCCGCGAGTGTTCCAAGGAACAGGCCCAGTCCAAGACTGGTTTCTGTATACAGCGGAATAAACTGCAGGATGATTTGAAAGATCAGCGAGTGCGAGGCAAACACAAGACCGATGGCGACGAGCGCGTGTGTCCCGAGCGCATCTTTGAGTAATCCTTGGTCAACACGAACCGTTAAAGCCTTCGGATCGTCGGGAATCCATCGCCAGGCTGCGTATCCCATCATGACAGCCAGCACCCCAGAAAACAGCCAGAGCCCCTGCCACCCATACTCGGGTAACAACAGAGGCGCGGCAAGGATGCCAGTACTGTTCCCGATTGGCATAAATCCGCCCCAAACCCCCAGATATTTCCCACGATGTGCCGGGTTTGTATACATTACGATGAGCGTTGGTCCGGCAATCATTGTCAGGATTAAGGCAATCCCTTCCAATGCACGGGCCAGCATGAGCGCAGGGACTGTGTTCGCAACAATGGCGATAAAGCCCCCCAGTCCAGCACAGACCATGGCACACAAAACCAGCCGTTTTGGGCCAATATTCTGCATTGAAGATCCAATAAAAACGCCAATAAATACAGAGATTAAGGTAAATATTGAGGCCATCAAGCCGACAACTGTCAGGCTCAGCGAATAGTCAGCAATTAACTGACTCATCGCGGGCCCAAGCTTGGCTAAATTAATCCCACCAATCGCGCCACAGCCCACCACAAGCCAGGTCAGTTGATAGCCAGAGAGGGGTTTTGAAGACGTATTCATTTTTCGTTGACTACTCATTTTTGTATACAATACACTCGGGACGACGTGGGGTAAACTCGATTTCAATTCAGAATCGAACAACAACGGTTGGCTGATTGCTGTAAATGATGCGCGTGAGAGCTGATTTTCACCAGCGAAGGGGGTACGCTTCCTGCCAGTGTCGTTGCGCGCCATTGCCACGATCAAAGATAACAATGACAACTCACCGAAGGGGGAGCCCATGATCTCGAAGAAATTGACCACAAGTCTTGCGGCCACGTTGACCGCAGCCTGTGTCGCGGCCTCAGCAGCCGCGGCTGATTACACGTTGAAACTCCATCACTTACTCGGACCGAAATCCCCGGCGCAGACCCAGATGCTGGAGCCTTGGGCAAAAGACGTTGAGGCGGCGACAGGCGGTCGTGTCAAAATTGACATCTATCCTGCAATGTCACTGGGTGGCAAGCCGCCACAATTAGTGCGCCAAGTCCGTGATGGCGTTGTCGATGTCATTTGGACTGTGAACGGTTACACACCGGGCCTCTTTACCCGGACCGAAGTCTTTGAGCTGCCATTCATTCACACCAACGACCCGCAAGCCACTGGTCTCGCGATGCGTGACATGTATAACGAGTATCTTGCTCCTGAGTACGACGGAATGCAGGTGATGTTCCTGCACGTGCACCAAGGCCAAGCGATCCACATGGTCGATAAAGAAGTGCGTAAGCCCTCTGATTTGGCTGGCACCAAGCTACGTATTCCAACCCGGACCGGCTCGTGGGTGATCGAGGCATTGGGTGCTGCGCCAACCGCGATGCCGGTTCCAGATCTACCGCCTGCGTTGTCGAAAAAGGTGGTTGACGGTGCATTGATTCCTTGGGAAATCATTCCACCGTTGAAGCTTCAGGATTTGACCGACTATCAGATCGAAGGACACAACAAAACACGGTTCGGCACAACGACCTTCCAAGTTTCAATGAACAAAGCGCGTTGGGATTCCTTCCCACCCGACATTCAAGCGGCCATCGAGAAAGTCAATGCCGCCTGGTATGAGAAGGTTGGGACTGTTTGGGCGGCAACCGATGATGCCGGGATTGCAGTTGCGACGGCGGCTGGCAACAAGCACATCACCTTGACGCCTGCTGAAACAGATGCGTTCCGTGTTGCGCTTGAGCCTGTTGTTCAAAAGTGGGTCTCTGAGGTTAAAGGTCAGAATATTGACGGTGATGCCTTGGTGGCAAAAGCCCGCGAGTTAATCGCAAAGTACTCGAAGTAAGATGCAGGCAGACGCCTTGTCATCACCAACCACCGCTTTGCGGTGGTTGGTACGTTTGATTCATGGGTGGGCCCTCTTCGGAGGGTTCGTCTTACTGGCTGTGGTGTTAATGACCACGGTGAGTGCGTTCACCGGCTTTGTGTTTGCAACCCCTTTTCCGGGCGATTTTGAACTCACTGAGATGGGTGTTGCTGTCGCCGCCTTTGCATTTCTCCCGTATTGTCAGCTGACATTTTCGAATGTGTCTGCGGATATTTTTACGCAGAAGGCGGGCCCTGCGGTGAACCGGTGGTTAAGCCGTCTCGGGTCATTGATTGCGCTTTGTTTCAGTGTGTTATTGATGTGGCGGATGTTTGAGGGCTTGAAGGACTATCAGACATACCTCGAAACCACGACCATCCTTCAGATTCCAATTTGGTACGCCTTTGTGCCGACACTTGCATCGCTCGCCCTTTTGGCGTTAGCCGCGATCGTCACGATGGTGTACCCAGAGGGTGGAGACACCCCAGCCCCCCATTGATCGATTGAGGATACAGCTGCATGGGAGTTGAACTGGCTATTGGCCTTGGCGGTCTCGCAGTTCTCATACTGTTGATTGCCATTCGGATTCCGATTGCCTACGCAATGATTCTTGTGGGCGGGATTGGCGTGAGTCTGCTCAATGGTCCTGCGATCTTCATGTCGCAGTTGAAGGATCTCGCCTACATTCAGTTTTCAATCTATGACTTGTCTGTCATCCCAATGTTCGTCCTGATGGGGAATGTCGCCTCACGGTCCGGACTCTCCCAGGAGCTGTTTCGAGCCGCCAATGCATGGATTGGTTGGGCGCGCGGTGGTGTTGCCATGTCTGCGATTCTGGCGTGTGCTGGCTTTGGTGCGGTTTGCGGATCATCGTTGGCCACAGCCTCAACTATGGGGCAAGTTGCACTGCCTGAGTTGAAAAAATATCGCTACAAGAGCTCGCTTGCGACCGGGACCTTGGCGGCAGGTGGTGTCCTCGGCATATTGATTCCGCCGAGCGTTGTCTTGGTGATCTACGCCATTTTGGTTGAAGCCAATATTGTGACCATGTTTATGGCCGCGTTTGTGCCCGGGATTCTTGCAGTCATTTTATTTTTGATCACGATTTTCATCTACGTGCGTGTGTTCCCAGAGTCAGGGCCTGCGCGTGATGCGATTGGCCAGAAGGAATTTTGGGCGGCTACGTTTGGCGTCTTACCGGTCATTCTGATTTTTGGCGCCGTGATCGGTGGGATCTACTTTGGGATTTTTAACCCCACGCCTGCTGCCGCCGTGGGCGTCTTTTTGGTAGCCGCGTATGCCCTTGCCCTGCGGCGCGTCGATCGCGCTGGCCTTAAAGAGGCACTCTTTGATACCGCAAAAACCACAGGGATGATTTATCTGATTTTGCTCGGCGCGGAGATGTTGAAGATTTTCATGTCGCGTGGTGGCGTTCCTCAAGCGGCGGCAGAGGCGATGCTGAACTCTGGGTTGGAGCCCATGATGATCATGATCCTGCTGTTGTTGGCGCTGATTGTCTTGGGCTGCTTGATGGACTCCCTTTCTATGATCTTGTTGGCCATCCCGTTCTTCTGGCCCGTGATCAGTGAACTGGATTTTGGGATGGGTGTTGAGGATCTCAAAATTTGGTTCGGAATTTTGGCGCTCATTGTCGTTGAACTTGGGCTGATCACGCCACCGGTGGGAATGAACGTGTTCATTATTTCCGCAATGGCAAAGGACGTTCCCATGCGAGAGACCTTTGCCGGCGTGATGCCCTTTTTTGGTTCTGAAATTGTTCGGATTATCTTGTTACTGGCATTCCCGGGCATTGTGTTGTGGTTGCCCTCAGTCTTGAGTGGTTGAGACTGACGCGGATCCCTCAAAAGCAAAGGTCTCTGCACCATGACGTATGACTACACCATTCTCGGCGCCGGCGCTTTGGGCTCTGTGTTCGGCGCGCGGCTCGCGCTGGCGGGTCACCGCGTGCAATTGCTGACCCGTTCACCTGCCCATCCTGCGGCCATTGCCCGTGACGGGTTACTGTTTGAGGCCGATGGGGTCGAGCATCGAGTAATCCTTGATGCATGCCAAACCGCAGACGCAGGTCAGACACGAGTGGTCTTGTGTTTTACGAAGACCACTGAGTTGGTGTCTGCGATTGAGTCGATTTTGCCGCGTGTCGGCTCAGAGACAGTGTTTGTGACGTTACAAAACGGGCTTGGAAATGGTGCGCGCGTTGCTGCAGTGGTCGGTGGTCATCGAGTACTGCATGGGGTGACGATGGTCCCTGCAGATTATCGTGGACCAGGACGCGTCGAAACCCATGGCCAAGCCTCGACCTGGTTAGATGCGTATGGAGAGACACCGCAAGATCATGCCGCTCGTCTGGTAAGCGTCTTTCAAGAGGCAGGGCTTCAGACAAGTCACGATCGGGCGATTGAGACCAGGATTTGGCAAAAGGCGTGTTTTAATGTGGCGATGAATGGACTCTGCGCACTGATTACTGGCTCGCCTGGCATGCTCCACGCGTATCCGGATGGCGAAGTGCTGGCGCATGAGATTGCCGAAGAGGCCATTGCTGTTGCTCATGCGGAGCGCATTGCGGTCGACTCGGAGGCCGTCCATGGGCTGATTACCATGGCATGCGCGCATCACACCTTCCATAAACCTTCGATGTTGCAAGACCTGATTGGGGGTCGTCTGACTGAAGTGGACTCATTGAACGGGTATGTTCAGTTGAGGGCCGATCACCATCAGATTTCTACACCACTCAATGCACTCTTGTTGAGACTGATTCGTTTACGCGAACGTGCCCCTGAGTTTTGGGGTCAGGCGTCTGCGCCTGAGTCTCGTTGACCCATATTGAAAAAAGTGGCTAATTGCGTGCGGTCTTGAGGGACGTCCCCGTCAAAATGCGCCACTGATTGCAGCGCTGCAATC
>RFUY01000085.1 GCA_009922705.1 Gammaproteobacteria bacterium | reverse complement strand
AGATTTCCTTACACATTGATTCTTAGAGTCTTTATTGAGATCAATGGTTAGGTCTGAGGAGGGCCTCTAATCTCTGGGTGTTGGTGTATGCCGGTAGACGCGAGTGGATCGGCGTAATGCAGTGCCCATGATGTCGTATGGTTGGGATGCACAGATTGGCTTGGTGGTGGGTCGGCGTGGAAGACACCGTTTGCACAACAGTCTTCGCACATGACCTCGGAATGATCTGAAAAGTCCAACCCGGTGCGACACCACTCTTCGAGTACAGTGGTCCTCGCATCGCTCCCAGGGGGCACGAGCACCTGCAAAAGGACCAGGCTCAGGCACAGAGTGATTAGCAGATGTCTGGAGTGATCACGCATCCGTTGAGTCTAGGGTTTTGTCGGCTGAAAGCAATCGGAAAACCCGTCTGTGATCGATGTTAATAGAGCACCATAGAGATTCGGCCCAGGTGGGAGTGTGGATCCGAGTGGATCAAGAGTAATGACAGGAATGGCGTACTCCGCGGCGAGCCTCTGAAGGACGCGTGAATTCAGGGCGGGCTCGGTAAATAAGCAGGCGACCTGTGCGTTTGCTATGCCCTCGGCCATGATCCGTACCCGAAATGCGGAAGTGCCCCCATGGGGTTCGCGCGAAAGTGTCGCATAGGGACTCAGTGCATAGCGGGCTTCGAAGTAGTGATAGGCATCGTGTGAGACCGCGTAGCCTTTGGGCGAGAGAGCCTTCAAGCGGGCGGCAATCGAGCGATCCAGTTGCTCAAGCTGGCGCAAGGACGTTTGCGTGTTTGTCTCAACCCGCACAGCCTGTTCTGGATAAAATGACAGCACTTCAGTCGCGATGGCGCGCACGAGTGCTTGACCATTTGTGGGATCAAGCCACAGATGCGGATCGCGCAAATGTGCCGTTGTGTCATGGCCATCTCCCCACTCACGTAGTGGGCGCCAGAGGAGATCTGGCGTGCTTGAGAGATCAAGCCAGTGTGGTCCAGCGAAAGGGACGAGCTCGGGCTCGATCTCTGGACCCAACCAAAATACTCGCTTCGCCTCTCTCGCGAGGCTGATTTGGCTCGGTTTCATTTGCTGTGCATGGATCGACTGACTCGTTGAGAGCAGTAACTGGGGCGTTGTAATGCCTGCTAGCACACCAGAGACCAGGCTGTGGAGAGGGCGGTTTGACACGACAATCTCGCCAGCAGACGCAAGTGGGCTCACGAGCAGTGCAGTGACTATCAAAACCAAGCGTATGACCACGGAAGCTCTCAGCGGTGATTCAGGGGCCGTGATACTATCGCGGTCCGTCGCGAATGTAACCTCGGAGTCGAGACTGTGGAGTCGGGTATTCTTGTTGAATTAAGTCATGCCGGGCGTCGTGAGCATGGGCAATGGCTTGTCCGTGATGTGTCACTCTCGATTGCACGCGGGGAAATTGTGACCTTGATTGGCCCCAACGGATCCGGCAAATCCACGACCGTCAAGTTGGCGCTTGGGATTCATCGGGCGACCGCGGGGTCTGTGCAACGCGCGCGCGGATTAAAAGTAGGGTATGTCCCGCAGTCCTTGGCCATCGATCGCTCCTTACCAATGACCGTCTGGCGGTTGATTCGAACGAGTGGCCAGCGTAACGAGGAAGCCATTAAAGAGGCCTTGGCAGCGGCAGGCATTGCGCATCTCGGTCATGCCGATGTCCACAGTTTGTCTGGTGGCGAGTTTCAGCGAGCGCTGATTGCGCGCGCGATTGCCCGTACGCCGGATTTGTTGGTTTTGGATGAGCCTGTGCAGGGCGTCGATTTTAGTGGTGAGATCGCGTTATACGAGCTGATTGCCTCTCTGCGAGATCGCATCGGGTGTGCGATTTTGCTGGTCTCTCATGATCTTCATGTGGTGATGGCGAAAACGGACCGCGTGCTCTGCCTGAATGGGCATGTCTGTTGCGAAGGGGAACCGAATTCTGTGTCGATGAGCCCTGAGTACAGAGCACTTTTTGGCGCGCGTGGTGCGGAGGCGCTTGCGCTGTACGAGCATCATCATGATCACGATCATGGGTTGGATGGGGGTGTCGAACGGATGGATCATCAACACCACACGGTGCGAGCACACACCCATGATTGATCCTTTATTTTTGCAGGCGATCCTTGGGGGGTGCGGGATTGCGCTTGTGGCTGCACCGCTTGGCAGTGTCATGGTGTGGCGCCGACTGGCCTATTTCGGGGACACCTTGTCACATTCAGCGCTACTCGGCATTGCGTTGTCGCTCGTGACGGGTCTGTTTTTGACCGCCGCCGTGTTCGTGACAGCGGTGGTGGTTGCATTAGCACTCAATGGATTACGGCGCATGGAGCAGGTGAGCTCCGATGCGTTGCTTGGATTGCTCTCTCACGCGAGCCTTGCCATTGGTTTAGTCGTCATTGCGTTGATTCCGAGCGCACGGCTTGATCTCTTTGCGTTTTTATTTGGTGACATTTTGTCCATTGATCAGACAGATCTGTGGATCATTGGTATCGGTGGCGTCTCTGTTTTTGTGGTACTGGCGCTCATTTGGCGTGCATTGTTGTTGTCGACCCTTGATCGGTCTCTTGCGGAGGCTGAAGGTGTTCGGCCTCGATGGGTTGAAGCCGTGTATACCGTGTTGTTGGCCTTGGTGATTGCGACTGCCATCAAGTTAGTGGGCGCACTCTTGATTACCGCGTTGTTGATTATCCCTGCAGTCACCGCACGGAGCTTGGCGGAAACGCCCGAGCGGATGGTGATCCTGGCAATGGTGTTCGGCGTTGGGTCAGTGGTGCTGGGGCTCTCTGCCAGCTACGTTATCGACGTCCCGTCTGGACCCAGCATCGTGGTTGCCGCATTCCTTGGCTTTTCAGTGGTGTTCCTCTATCAATTACTGCTGCGGCGGGATTAATATGCCGTCTTGAAATTGATGCACTTCATACCGCGGGAAGGGAATGGTCACGCCTTTGTCGTCAAAGGCTTTCTTGATTCGATCAAGAAGCATCAGTTTGCCGCTCAATACAAATTCACTGGGTACCCAAACCCGAACCAACAGGTTTTGGCCAAAGTCCGCCAGTGTGTCGATTCCGACGATCGGTTCAGGCTGATCCAGACAAAACTCTGCCTCCGCAATTACATGACGAATGATGCCTGCGGCTTCTGCGGCATCATCTTCATACGAAATCCCAACGATGAATTCGATCCGACGAGTGTCGTACGCTGAAAAATTAATAATGTCTGAATTCATCAATTTACCGTTCGGAATGGTGACTCGCCGATTGTCGGGGGTCTGTAGCTCTGTGGTCAGAAGGTCAACCGCCGTGACCGTGCCGACAATTCCGCTGACTTCGATGGTGTCTCCTTTCTTAAAGGTTCCTTGGAAAGCCAAGACCAGCCCCGCGGCCAAGTTTGACAATGAGTCTCGTAAGGCAAGACCAATTGCCAGGCCAGCGGCGCCAAGCGCAGCAAGCAGGCTTGTGGTATCCACCCCGATGGTGCCCAAAATTGCGACGGCCGCAATGACATAGACCGCGATGCGAACGACTGTTTTGATGAACTGAGTTGCCAGCGCTTCGAGCTTGGTGCGCGCCAAGGCAGCCCCAACGAGCTGCGACAATGTTCGACTGGCAATGGCCGCCAGAACAATGGTAATCGCGACCGTGATGAGACTTGTTACGAGCACTGGAAGTAACTCAATCGCTTTGCTCATAAGCGCCGAAGAAGACAGCATGATGTCCATAATCAATCCTAGAATTCCAATGCCACTACCGTAGCGAATTCGCTCTGAGAATGCTACGGAGCATCGGGCGGGCGCAGGATTATTAGAGACCCAAGAGAAATAGGATGTTCAGCGGGAGTTCTCCACGGTATGATGCGTGCGCTGAACGGCGACACCCGCGGATGTGGTGAAATTGGTAGACACGCCAGATTTAGGTTCTGGTGCCGCAAGGCGTGGGGGTTCAAGTCCCTCCATCCGCACCATCGACGAATTCACTCCCAAACTGTGATCTGAGACTCGACTTCAAGGGTGAGGCTGTACGGCCTCGTGCGAAGGCGGTATCCTTCGCGGTTTTAAGAATTCTTCATTTACCCGAGGTTTCTCATGCAGGTTGTCCTGGAATCCCCCTCCGCGTTGGAGCGCCAATTTACAATTACTATTCCGTCCGCGGACGTTGAAGCTCAGTTTGAAGCCAAGGTGGTTGAAACATCGAGACGGATTCGGGTCGACGGCTTCCGTCCTGGGAAAGTCCCTGCAAGTGTGGTTCGTCAGCGGTACGGGCAGTCGATCCGTCAAGACGTTATTAGCGATGTGATGCAGGAGTCTATCGGCAAGGCGCTTGATCAGCATGATGTCAATCCAATTGGACAGCCCAAGATTGAAAACGTCAGTTTCGAAGAGGGGTCTGATTTCAGTTTTCAAGCAACCTTTGAAGTATTTCCTGAGATCGACCTGAAAACCTTGGAAGGCGTGACGCTTGAGCAGTCAAAATCTGAAGTGAAGTCCTCTGACATTGATGAATTGATCAAAAATCTCCAAGAGCAGCGGCAAGCGTGGAAAGAGTCGAAGCGTGCGCAAGCAAAGACCGGAGATCGAGTGACGATCAACTTTGAAGGGTTCTTGGATGGCGAGGCATTTGAGGGCGGAAAAGGTGAAGATCATCCGCTCGTGCTCGGCAGTGGCGCGATGATTCCGGGCTTCGAATCTGGTATTGAAGGGATGAAAGTTGGCGAATCTCGGGACATTGAGGTGACCTTCCCTGAGAATTACCAGGCTGAAAACCTGGCCGGTAAGTTGGCTGTCTTTAAGATCGATGTAACGAAGTTAGAGCGAGCAGACCTTCCGAAGGTCGATGAAGCCTTCATCCAGACCTTTGGTGTTGCGAGTGGCGAGATGGCTGATTTCCGCAAGGAGCTCGAAGAGCAAATGCGCCGTGAGCTGTCGATGACCTTGAAGAATGTGAATAAAGGCAAGGTGTTTGATGCGTTGCTTGAGCAGAATTCTGAGATTGCAGTACCGCATGCGGCTGTGCATTCAGAAATCCATACTTTGAAGCACCAAGCTGTGGAACGCTTTGGCGGAAGCGCCAAGATGGATCCTCACCAATTGCCCGATCAGTTGTTCCAAGAGCAAGCCACACGGCGAGTCAAACTCGGACTTCTGTTGGCCGAGAGTGTGAAGCGCTTTGAGGTGAAAGCGGATGCTGATCGTGTTCGCGGGTTTATCGACGAAATGGCGTCTGCTTATGATGATCCAGAGCAAGTCGTTAATTTCTATTACAGCAATGCCGAGAATTTGCGCCAAATTGAAGCGCTCGCGATTGAAGAGCAGGTAGCGGACCTGTTGCTCGAAACGGCGACAGTGAAAGCGGTTGAAATGTCGTACGCAGACGTTATGAAGAGTCGGCAGGCGAATTAAAAGGATAGGTATATGCCAGGTTTGGTCCCGGTCGTTATTGAGCAAAGCGCGCGCGGCGAGCGTGCCTACGATATTTATTCCCGACTCTTAAAAGAGCGCGTGATTTTTATGGTGGGTCAAGTCGAAGACTACATGGCCAACTTGATTGTGGCGCAACTGCTGTTTTTGGAATCTGAAAATCCCGATAAGGATATTCATCTCTACATCAACTCGCCGGGTGGGTCCGTCACAGCAGGTATGGCGATTTATGACACCATGCAGTTTATTAAGCCGGACGTGAGTACCTTGTGTATCGGGCAGGCCGCCAGTATGGGTGCGTTCCTGCTGACCGCGGGTGCGAAGGGCAAGCGGTTTGCCTTACCGAATGCACGTATGATGATTCATCAACCGTTGGGTGGATTTTCTGGTCAAGCGTCAGATATTGACATTCACGCGCGTGAAATCTTGAAAATTCGTGAGCGTCTGAACCAGAAACTTGCTGATCACACGGGGCAAACAATCGAGACGATCTCAAAAGATACCGATCGCGACCGATTTATGGACGCAGAAGAAGCAAAAACGTATGGGCTGATCGATGATGTCATCACTCATCGCGTAAAGGCGGACGCATCCGCTTGATTTTGAACCTAGAGAAGCGCACTGTTTCGGCACGGGCGAGGTTGGAATGACAGAGACAACGGACAAAGGATCGGACGGCAGCGGCAAGGTGCTGTATTGCTCTTTTTGCGGAAAGAGCCAGCATGAAGTCCGTAAACTGATTGCAGGCCCCAGCGTCTTCATTTGTGATGAGTGTGTCGATCTCTGTAACGACATCATCCGTGAAGAAGTGCAAGAGGCTGATGATGCGGAGAATGGCGATCGACTCCCTGTTCCTCGCGAGATCAAAAAAACCCTAGACGAGTACGTCATCGGCCAAGATCGCGCGAAAACCGTCTTAGCGGTCGCTGTCTATAACCACTACAAGCGTCTGCGGTATGGCGAGCGTGCGACCCGCGATGTTGAGCTTGGCAAGTCGAATATTTTGTTGATCGGGCCCACGGGGTCCGGAAAAACCTTGCTGGCGGAGACCCTGGCGCGTCTATTGAATGTGCCCTTCACAATGGCTGACGCAACCACGCTCACTGAAGCAGGGTATGTCGGTGAGGACGTTGAAAACATCATTCAAAAGCTGCTGCAGAAGTGTGATTACGACGTTGAGAAAGCGCAGCAAGGCATTGTTTATATTGATGAGATCGATAAGATTTCTCGGAAGAGTGATAACCCATCCATCACACGCGATGTGTCTGGTGAGGGTGTCCAGCAAGCGCTGTTGAAGTTGATCGAAGGGACCGTTGCGTCCGTACCACCCCAGGGCGGGCGAAAGCATCCGCAACAGGAGTTTTTGCAGGTGAACACTGCGAACATTCTGTTTATCTGTGGGGG
>RFUY01000084.1 GCA_009922705.1 Gammaproteobacteria bacterium | reverse complement strand
TTTTTATGCGCATAAAAATGTGGTCTCTCCTTTCTATGCAGGGAGTTATGCGAATCTGGCGGCGCACAGCGAGGCCGAGTGCGATTAAAAGAGGGGTATCTGCCGGGACGTGTACAGTCAATGCGCGCTGTCACCTGACGACGTCAAGCGATTGCGTTTTCATAAAGATCGGAAAGCGGCCACCGACGCCTGTCGGTGGCCGCTCCATTAGGCGTGCTTTCTTACGGGTTCGGCGTCGTCTTCCAGATCGATGATCACCGGAGGCGCAACGCCATTGAAATGACAGGCGGTGGCCACTGTGTAGGCACCCATTTCATGGATCACGATCACATCACCAACTGACAGAATCGGTAGGCTCTCTTGGTCGCCGAACCGATCGATCGAATCACAGGTCGGTCCTGCAAAGACAGCAGGTGAGCATTCGACACCATCGGTGTAAATCACCATCGGATAATCGATATGGTCAAACAGACGGCCTGATTGCGCCCCATAAACACCGTCATCAAGGTAATACCACCAGCCGGTGTCGCGATTAGAACGTCCAATCACGCGCGCGACTAGGGTCATGCTTGGCGCGGAAATCGCACGTCCGGGCTCAGCCATCAAACGGATGTGCTCAGGAACCCGCATCATCGCGTCCCGAATTGGCGCGCAAAACACTTCGAAGTCCACAGGGACGGGGCCATACTGTGCGGGGAAGCCTCCACCAATGTCGATCCGTGTAATGTCCGCAATGTCGCGTCTGGCGGCCTCTGCAGCCAAATCGACACAGACATTCAGCGCGTGCGCGTGGGTGACAGCTGAGGCGGCCTGCGAGCCCACATGGAAGCAAAGGCCGTCGACGTTTAAGCCTAAGCTTCCAGCCATGGCTAGGATGTCGAGCGCATCTTCTGGCTTCGCACCAAACTTCCGGGAAAGATCGACCGGTGCATCCGGTGCGACAAAGGCGAGACGCAACATCACGCGAATATCGTGTCGATACGGAACGAGCTTCCAGAGTTCATCGATATTATCGACGACAAAGGTCTCGACGCCAAAGCCAGTGCTTGCGGCCATTTCCTTATCGGTTTTGATCGGGTGCGTATGAATCATCCGATTCACACCAACCCCTAAGCTGATCAGTTGTGTGACTTCGGGGGCGCTCGCGACATCGAAGTTTGCCCCCATGTCTGCGAGCACAGTGAGGAGTGTGCTGTGATTATTCGATTTAACGGCGTAATACAGGGTGACGCCGGGCAGTGCCTCTTCAAGTGCGCGCCAGGTCCGTCGAACTCGTCCGGGATCAAAAAGTAACGCAGGAGAAGCTCCATGCGTTTGTGCGAGCCAGAAGTCACCTTCTGCTCGTGGTTTTACGGTTGCAAACACGATCGTCTCCGTCTCTGGTCATGAGTTGCTCAGGCACGTCACGACTGAGTCGAGACGCCGGGTCACAAACGCATAAAATTGTCTCTGTTCTACTTTGGTGCGCGGATTATCGAGCGTTTTGTGTGACATGCAAGTGTTTTTTTGCGCTTGCAAATAAATTTTTTTGAGTTTGCCGCGAGGCCTGTGCTAACCAAATGAATTGTATAAGGATATCAAAATAAGTCGACACAATAAAAGCGCATTAAGTGCGCTCGATGTGCGTCATTTCTTAGCGCGTTTTTGGCAATGGCACGGGCGACTGTCAGCCCGCGAGCGCGCTCAGAACACCTGCCGCAATACGTTTGGGTCGTTCTCCAAGTCCTCGCAGCACAGCCTGTTCACCGCGAGGGTCCACTTCGACGAGTTTGGTGCGTGCAGCCACCTCTAATCCTGAGCGCGTCAATCCGCGTAAGACACCACTCAAGGGCGCTACTAACGACTGTTGATTGACAGCGCCAATCCAGGTGCCAGCCTCGACAGGATCGCCAATTTGGTAGGGGGTCTGCCAAAGCCCGGCTTCGGGTGCATACAGCAGGCGCTCCCGTCCATGCCCGTCAATTGGACGCGGCTCGCCGCTCAAGGGGGCCGTTGCGCCCTCTGTGATGACCATCCCCAACTGATCGCCCCAGCTGGTTTCGATGGCGATGTGGCAGTTCTGTCCCACCGCAAAACCAGGCCCGAGGCCGATCACACAGCCGGCCAGTGGCCGAAGGTCCGGAGGTGTTTTACGCTTCTGCATCCGAGCATCGATGACAATCGGAAATCGATGATTGGGCAGAGGAACCTCTTCGGTCACCAGACTCAGTGCCGGCGGTGTGTCTAGGGTCGACCACGCGGCAAAGGTCGCCAGCCGGTGACAACAGATTCCGTCGAGGATCGCAACCTCATCCCAGTAGGCATCGGTAAAGGCCATGCCGCGTCGATGCGCGGTCGGCGGGGTGGGCTGTACCATCACGACTCGAAAGCCTGCCGTGACCAGCCCATGGGCAACCGCCGAAGCGACATCGCTGAGTCCAAAAATCAAAACCCCGGAATCCGGGGCTTTGGTTGTGAGGGTTGGCGCGTTCACGAGGGCTTAGTCGTCCAAGAAGCTGCGCAGGTGATCTGAACGGCTTGGGTGACGGAGCTTTCGCAATGCCTTGGCCTCAATCTGGCGAATCCGCTCACGGGTGACATCAAATTGTTTCCCCACCTCTTCCAAGGTGTGATCTGTATTCATGTCAATCCCAAAGCGCATCCGCAATACCTTCGCCTCACGCGCTGTTAATGATGCGAGGACCTGTCGCGTGGACTCGGTGAGTCCTTCGACGGTTGCCGAATCAACAGGCGATGCAATGGTGCTGTCTTCAATGAAATCGCCCAAGGACGAGTCTTCATCATCGCCAATTGGGGTTTCCATCGAAATCGGTTCTTTGGCGATCTTCAGCACTTTGCGAACCTTATCTTCCGGCATATCCATGCGCTCGCCCAGTTCCTCTGGGGTGGGCTCGCGACCCATTTCTTGCAGCATTTGCCGGCTGATCCGGTTGAGCTTGTTGATGGTTTCGATCATATGAACCGGAATCCGGATGGTTCGTGCCTGGTCTGCGATCGATCGGGTGATCGCCTGCCGAATCCACCAGGTCGCATAGGTCGAGAATTTGTAGCCGCGGCGATACTCGAATTTATCGACCGCCTTCATTAGGCCGATGTTGCCTTCTTGGATCAAATCCAAAAATTGCAGCCCGCGATTGGTGTATTTCTTGGCGATCGAAATCACCAGCCGGAGGTTCGCTTCGACCATGTCTTTCTTCGCGCGCCGCGCCTTTGCCTCTCCCATCGAGAGACGACGGTTCACTTCGCGTAACTCGGAAATGGTGATACCGACACCCTCTGCAATCGACAGCAGACGCGCCTGGCAGCGCTGAACGTCTGGAATCACAGCATCCAATTGTTCATTCTTTTTCTTCTTCGCGAGTGTCGGGAGCCACTCGAAGTTGGTCTCGTTCCCGTGCCACTCTTTAATGAAGATCTTCCGGTCGAGCTTGCCGCGTTTGGTCACCAGTTTCAGGATTTCACGTTCCTGGTCACGAATCGCATCCAGCACGCGGCGGAAATTCGCACACAACTCATCAAACAAACGTGGCGTCAGCTTCAGAGAGGAGAAAATCTCCCCGACAGCGGCATAGGCCGATTGGACGTCAGCATGATCTCGACCATCTTTAACGGACAGTGCTTTTGCCGCATCAAGTCGCTTTGCGAGCTCTTCAAACCGAGCACGGACTTCTTCAGGATCTGGGCCAGTATCGCCTTCGTCAGTGTCGGCGGAGTCGTCATCAGCGTCGTCATCAGCATCAGAATCGTCGAAATCCGCATCGCTCACCTCTTCGGTATCGATGGTCGGGTCGGCGGGTAAATCGGCAGGGTCTGGATCTAGGAAGCCTGCCAATAAGTCAGACAAGCGTCCGTCTTCGTCTTGGATGCGCTGATAGGTGCTGACCACAGATTCAACGATACCGGGATAGTACGCCATCGCCATCATCACTTCTCGGATCCCTTCTTCGATCCGCTTGGCGATGACGATTTCACCTTCGCGCGTGAGTAGCTCAACGGTCCCCATCTCGCGCATGTACATGCGCACAGGATCCGTGGTTCGGCCGACATCATTTTCGACCGATGCGAGCGCTGCCGCGGCTTCTTCTGCGGCCGCATCATCGGTGGACGTGGTGTTGTCGCCGAGTAGTAACTGATCTTCGTCGGGCGCTTCTTCTCCCACCGCGATCCCCATGTCACCAATCATGCGAATGATGTCTTCGACCTGATCAGGGTCTGCAATTTCTTCGGGAAGGTGGTCATTCACCTCTGCATAGGTCAGGTAGCCCTGCTCCTTGCCCTTGGCGATTAATTCCTTTAATCGAGACTGACGAGTTTCAGTCTGGCTAAGTTCTTGATCTGACGATGCATCTGTCATGGACGACCCTGCAGGTGGTGTGACGAAAACGGCCGCGTATTATACACAGCAACGCGGCAAATTCATCACTTGTTCTCGCGATGCGCGGTGAGTGCTCGGTGAAGATCCTGAGCCGACATGGGATGTGAGTTGGCGTCACGCGCGAGTTGTTTCAAGCGCTCAGTCACGAATTGTTTTTTAAGATTGGACAGCGCATCTTGATATTCACGCGGCAGGTCCTGCGCGGCAACCAAGGGTTCTGTTTTCAATAAGGCGGACAGTAACCGCCCAGTTTCTGTGCCACTGAAGTAGCCCATTAATTTAGCGGGACTTGCGGTGGGTGTTTGCCGCAGCCACTGCCAGACCGCGTCCAGTACGTGCACATTCGGTAATTCTGAAAGGCTTGGGATCGCGCAGTATTCCTGTGCAAGGTCGGGACGCTGCAGCAGCATCCACAGCATCTTGCTCGCCAGTGGAAGTGGCCGCCCGGTGATCGGCAGGAGGGTTGGTCTCGGACTTGGCGCGAGAGGTGGTTCAAACGGCTCAATGGCATCAACATCGAGGGCCACCTCAAAGTCCGCAGACGGTCTGCCATCGGTATCGGGTCTCCAGTCAACCTGGTCGTCGGCCGCGGACTGAGTGGGCGGCACGTCGTCAGGCGCTATGGTGTGAGGGCGGGTCCCTACACTTGCATGAATTGGCGGAAGGCTGTCCCTGAGGCTGTCTAATCGTTCGTCCAAATCTGATCGGCGGACACCAGTTCGCTCTGCGAGCGCATCCATGAGCAGGCTTTGATAGATGCCTTTTGGCAGCCGGGCAATCTTCGGGAGTGCAAGGGCCGATAACCGAGCGCGGGAATCCATACGGCGCATGTCCAACTGCGCTTCTAACAGGTCAAGGAGCGCATCCCCCGCAGAGATGGCTGTATTAAGACGTGCTAAAAACGCATCCTTGCCCTCTTTGCGGACCAGCGTATCAGGGTCCTCGCCATCCGGTAAAAACAAGTAACGCACCATAAACTGATCAGTCAGGAAGGGGAGTACCAGATCGAGCGCACGTTCAGCAGCGCGTCGACCAGCGGTATCCCCATCGAAGCAAAGAATGACCTGACTTGTTTGCCGACTGAGTCGATCGAGATGGGCGCTTGTGAGCGCTGTCCCAAGTGTGGCCACGGCAAACGGGATGCCATATTGGGCCAGAGCCACCACATCCATGTAACCCTCAACCACCAGGACACGCTCAAGCACGCGATGGGCTTGTCGTGCCTCATACAGTCCATAGAGCGTATCGCTCTTATGAAACAACAGGGTTTCAGGACTGTTTAAATACTTGGGTTTACTGTCGTCTAAAACCCGACCACCAAAGGCAATGGTGTGTCCGCGAATGTCACGGATTGGGAACATGATGCGATTGCGGAAGCGATCATATTCTCGCTGTGCAGAGCCTTGGGTCGTCAATCCGGCGTCAAGGCAGGCCTTCTGTCCTGAAGGGGTGGCGGCCAATTGATCATAGAGAAAGCGCCAGCCTGGCGGCGCAAACCCGAGCCCGAATTGATGGGCAATCTGTCCTGTCAGACCCCGCTTTTTTAGGTACGCAATTGCGGGTTCTCGTTCTGGATGGCTCTTGAGTGCCCCTCGGAATAAGGTGTCTGCATCAGCAATCACATCCCTTAAGATCGCGCGCTTCTGCGCCTCGGGATCTTCGGCATCCTTGGGCACGTCCAGACCCACTAAACCCGCAAGCAACTCCACCGCACTCACAAAATCCAGGCGATCAAACTCCATAACGAATCGCACCGCGCCGCCGGAGGCCCCGCAGCCAAAGCAGTGGTACAACCCTTTATCGGGGTTGACGGAGAAGGAGGGCGACGAATCGTCGTGAAATGGGCAGCGTCCGGTGTATTCGCGGCCAGACTTTTTTAAAGGCATGCGTGCCGAGACCACCTCAGCCAAATTGACTCGGTCAGTCAGGGTTTCAAGAAACGAATCCGGTATGCGTCCAGCCACAAGCGATCCACGTCAGTTGGGCCATGAGTGTACTGAAAATAGAGGAATTTGGCAGAGTTAAGCGAGTGCTGCTTTCACGCGCTGGCTGATCACCTGCATGTCGGCACGGCCTTGCGCGCGAGGTTTCACATACCCCATCACTTGACCCATGCCCTGTGGTCCCGAAGCTCCAGTGTTTACAATGGCTTCTTGGATCAAGGCGTCAACTTCGGCCTCACTCAACGGCTGTGGTAAGAAGCGCTTTAGGACGTCAACTTCTGCAAGCTCAGTGTCCGCAAGATCCTGCCGGTCACCCGCCGTGAATTGCGATGCGGCATCACGGCGTTGTTTGGTCATCTTATCGAGAATTTGCAGGATGCGCGCATCGTCAAGTTCGATCCGCTCGTCGACTTCGACGCGTTTGATCTCTGACAACGCCATACGAATCACGCCAAGCTCGAACTTGGCTTTCTCTCGCATGGCCGTTTTCATGGCCTCAGTCAGCGTGTCTTTCAGC
>RFUY01000083.1 GCA_009922705.1 Gammaproteobacteria bacterium | reverse complement strand
GAGACTGTTAATCTCTTGGTCGCAGGTTCGAGTCCTGCTCGCGGAGCCATTTCTCTCGACACTGCATCTCCCGCAACTGAAAGTCCGTAGCGCCAGTCGTCCATCTAGGAAACGACTGTGCGATAAACGTTTTGAATAGTGTCTTCTTGTCATTCATCTTTAGTACTATGCGTGACACGTTAATATTGGAGAAACGCGATGCAGTCTAGAGTGATATCGCTCGTCGGCGTTGTGCTGACAATTCTTGCCCCGACCGTGTTTGCACACTCGACCGAGGGGGTTGCCGGTGGGTTCATCAGTGGGGTATTGCATCCACTGTTTGGTCTCGATCATTTGGTTGCGATGGTGGCCGTCGGGTTATGGGGCGCGTTTTTGGGTGATCGCGCGGTTTGGCTACTCCCTGTCGTGTTCCCATCCGTGATGGCGATTGGCGCTGTCGCCGGAATTTTGGGGGTGCAACTCGGGTTTGTAGAAGTCTTCATCGCACTCTCTGGTGTTGTCTTGGGTGCCTTTATTGTGCTTGGGTACCGCGCTCCCCTGTGGTTAGCTCTGCTCTTTGTTGGCTTATTTGCAATCTTCCATGGCTACGCGCATGGGCTTGAGATGCCTGCTGAGTCCAGTGCTGCTGCCTATGGTGCAGGCTTCGTTCTGGCAACCGGTGCATTGCATGCGGCTGGGATTGCGATTGGGTTCTTAACACGGTTTGAGCGCGGACTGTTGGCTGTTCGGGCGACTGGTGCCGCGATTTCGGTGATCGGTCTCACGTTCCTTGTCTAAACAGCTGGGAGCTCTTTTCTTCTGTGTGCCGGGAATTGCCTCGGCACACACCTTGGGTGTGGCGGCTGCGAGTTGGGATGCGCTCGTATTGGGTTGGACGCTCCCGTTCGAATCTGCGGCGCTCATCACGTGGATGGCCGTCGTCGGTATCGCGTTCGCCCACTTTAGTCGTGAACGGTCAATTTTTTACTGGGTTGGGTTGTTGTTTGTCGGATTAGGTCTCGGCTTTGTCATGGCGAATACACTGCGCGTTTCCGAGCCGCTGGCGCTGATATTGTTCGGTCTGTTAGCACTGTGGGTCACTGTGTTTCTTGGATTATCGGCGCGGGTCTTTCAGCCAATTTTGATTGCCCTAGGCGTTGTGGCAGGCGCCATGACGCGTCAGTCACATCCCGAGTTACTGGCTGTCTGGTCCATTCAATGTGCGGCATTGTTGGCGTTGGCAATGGTCCCAATGATGATCGCCGCTGCGCTGCGACTGCCCGGTGACCGTTGGCCTCAGATCGGAACCGTGGTGATTCGGGTATTCGGCAGCTGGATGGTTGCGTTATCCGCGATGCAGGCTGCGTTTTTGATTCAGGCCTAGGGGGACATCCGGTACACTCGTCGGATGATTCAAGAAACCCCCGCTGTGTTCCAAGTTGTCTCTGACTATCACCCGGCTGGTGATCAACCGCAGGCAATCGCTGGTCTTGTCAAGGGCGTAGAGGCTGGACTTGCGCATCAAACGCTCCTTGGTGTGACTGGTTCTGGAAAAACTTACACCATTGCCAAGGTGGTCGAGGCGGTGAAGCGTCCTACCATCGTGATGGCGCATAACAAAACCCTTGCTGCGCAGCTCTATGGCGAATTTAAAGAGTTTTTCCCACACAATGCGGTGGAGTACTTCGTCTCCTATTACGACTATTACCAGCCCGAAGCCTATGTGCCCTCGAGCGATACGTTCATTGAGAAGGATTCTTCGGTCAACGAGCATATCGAGCAGATGCGGTTATCTGCGACCAAGGCACTGTTGGAACGGTCTGATGTCATCATCGTCGCGACCGTTTCAGCCATTTATGGCCTTGGAGATCCGCAGGCCTACCATGAAATGGTGCTGCACCTGACGCGGGGCATGACGATTGATCAACGGCAACTCTTACGTCGGCTGGCCGAACTGCAATACAAGCGGAATGACATGGATTTTGCGCGCGGGACCTACCGCGTGCGTGGGGACATCATCGATATTTTTCCAGCGGAGTCCGACCGAGAGGGCGTCAGAGTTGAACTCTTTGATCAGGAAATAGAGCAGCTGTCTTTCTTTGATCCGCTCACGGGTGAAGTGCTGCGGCGTGTTCCTCGCTTGACGGTGTATCCAAAGACCCACTATGTCACCAGCAAAGATCGACTGATTGGGGCACTCGATGACATTAAAGACGAACTAAAGCAGCGGTTGGCGCAGTTTCGGGAGGGTGGCAAGCTGCTCGAAGCACAGCGCTTGGAGCAGCGGACCAAGTTTGACCTAGAGATGATTGCGGAGCTCGGGTATTGCCAAGGGATTGAGAATTATTCTCGGTATTTATCGGGGCGACCTGCTGGCGAGGCACCACCCACATTATTTGATTATCTGCCACCAGATGCGTTGCTAATTATTGATGAGTCGCATGTGACTGTGCCGCAAATCGGGGGCATGTATCGTGGTGATCGCTCTCGAAAAGAGACGCTCGTCGAATACGGGTTTCGGCTGCCGTCGGCTTTGGATAACCGGCCGCTGCGGTTTGAGGAGTGGGAGGCGTTGGCCCCGCAAATGATTTTTGTGTCTGCAACGCCTTCACACTATGAAGCCGCGCATCAGGCGCAGGTCGTTGAGCAGGTGGTACGGCCAACAGGTTTAGTGGATCCGACCCTCGACGTGCGTTCGGCACGCACTCAGGTGGATGATGTATTGAGTGAAATTGCGCAGGTGGTTGCTCGAGACGAGCGTGTCCTGATTACCGTGCTCACCAAGCGGATGGCCGAGGATCTGACGGACTATTTGCTCGAACATGGTGTGCGCGTGCGCTACTTACACTCTGACATTGATACCGTCGAGCGCGTGGAAATCATCCGCGATTTGAGACGCGGTGAGTTTGATGTGTTGGTTGGTATTAACCTCTTGCGAGAGGGTCTCGACATGCCCGAAGTCTCCCTCGTCGCCATTTTTGATGCGGATAAAGAAGGATTTTTGCGGTCTGATCGATCGTTGATTCAGACCATTGGCCGCGCTGCACGTCATGTGAATGGTCGTGCCATTTTGTATGCGGACACCATTACAGACTCGATGCGTCGAGCCATTGATGAGACAGAGCGTCGTCGCGCGAAGCAGATCGCATTCAATACGGAGCACGGCATCACTCCGCAATCGATTCGTAAACGGATCGATGATGTGATGGAGGGTGCACATCGTGTTGTGCCAGGCGCGCGCGGACGGAAAGCAAAAGAGCGTCAAGCGGCAGAGGTGACGGATGCCTTGGATGCCGCGACGATGACGCCCAAAGAGCTTGCACGGGCCATTACGAAGCTTGAAGAGGCGATGTTAAAGGCTGCAAAATCACTTGAATTTGAGCGTGCCGCGCAACTGCGAGACCAGTTGGCAACATTGCAAAGCCATGCCTTTAAATCCGCTGTGTAGGAGCTTTGAATGCCAATTCGTTTCGCGCCAGCAATCATGAGTTTGTTTGGGGTTGCCCTCGCTTGGCGGACCTTCGCTCCGCTTCAGATCCTGCCCTACGGGATCGCCACGGCGCTATCGATTTGCTGGATAGCGCTCGGACTTCTGACACTTGGATCTGTGCTTGTTCATACCCTCCAGCCTGCTGTCCTGCGAGAAAACTTGATGAACCCGCAAACGCGTGTGTTGTTTCCAGCAGTGACAGTTGGCGTGGTACTCCTT
The DNA here is from genome assembly GCA_009922705.1 of Gammaproteobacteria bacterium. Taxonomy (GTDB): domain Bacteria; phylum Pseudomonadota; class Gammaproteobacteria; order Pseudomonadales; family Litorivicinaceae; genus HIMB30. Next base: position 3,280 of record RFUY01000083.1, on the reverse strand, counting down.
GGGACCCTCATGGCACCCTATAGCCTTCCGCTGGCGACGGGTTTGGTGTGGGCCGCAGCGGTGATCCATCTGTTGTATCTCGCGTGGTTGTTGCAGGGTTGGTTGGCAGGCGGGCACCCGCTTGAGAGTCTGTCGCCAGTCTGGTTTATTCCAGCTGTTGGCAACATTGTGATTCCCGTTGGTGCCGTTGCGATCGGCGCTCAGACTCTGGGGACGGTCACTTTCGGGATTGGCCTTCTGTTGTGGCTGATGTTATGGCCGGCACTCATGCTCCGGTTGATTACTGGGAAACCGATGCCTCATGAATTAGAGGCAACGCAATTGATTTTAATTGCACCGCCAGCGATTGGGTCTGTGTCATGGGCGGCATTAAATCCCGAAGGATCGGTGGCTTTGGGGCTAGGGCTGTTGGGGCTTGCCGTCTTCCTGACCGTCACACTGATGCCGCTGGCAGGCAGGATTCTACGACGTCCCTTTGTGCCCAGTAATTGGGCCTTTGGCTTCCCTCTAGCCGCATTAGCGACCGGGTTGGCGATCTACGGGAGTCGGGTGGAGGCCGTGGCTTTAGTATGGCTTGGATTCGGGGTGTTAGTGAGTGTGTCGCTGATTCTGGTGTGGGCTTTGATTGGAACGTCTCAGTTGGTGTTAAAAACGTGAGGATTGTATGCGTGTCTTAGTGACCGGGGCGGCCGGCTTTATTGGCTCTACGGTAAGTCATCGATTGCTGGATCGCGGTGATGAAGTTGTCGGTCTCGATAATTTTAATGACTACTATGATGTGTCGCTAAAAGAAGCGCGTGCGGACCGACTGCGGGCTCGAGCGGGCTTTCGTGAAGTGCGCGCTAGTCTAGAGGATCGGGATGCGATGGCTTCCCTGTTTGCCACCGGCGGTATTGATCGGGTGGTACATCTGGCTGCGCAAGCGGGCGTTCGGTATTCCTTAGAAAATCCACACGCATATATTGATGCAAACCTGATCGGCTTCATGAATATTCTGGAAGGGTGTCGTCATGCTGAGGTCGAACATCTCGTCTACGCCTCGTCGAGTTCTGTGTACGGTGCGAATGAAGCATTGCCTTTTCGGGTGGAAGACTCTGTTGATCATCCAGTGAGCTTGTATGCAGCCACTAAAAAAGCGAATGAGTTGATGGCGCACACCTACAGTCATCTGTTTGGACTGCCGACGACCGGATTACGGTTTTTTACCGTGTATGGTCCGTGGGGACGTCCCGATATGGCGCTATTCAAATTCACGCGGGCGATCTTGACGGATCAGCCGTTACAGCTCTTCAACGGAGGTCATCATCGCCGAGACTTTACGTTCATCTCTGACATTGTCGATGGCGTGATCGGGACCTTGGATCAGATTGCGGCCCCAGATCCTGATTTTGATCCACTCGCTCCAAATCCTGGAACTGCACGAGCACCGTGGCGGGTGTACAACATTGGCAGCAATCGCCCGATCGATTTGATTCGGTATTTGGAGCTGATTGAGCAGGCCTGCGGGCGGTCTGCACGCGTCGAATCTTTACCAATGCAAGCTGGCGATGTCGAGGCGACGCACGCGGACATTAGCGCCCTGCAGCGGGCAATTGGGTATTCACCACGGGTGACGGTGGAAGAGGGGATTCCTCAATTTGTCAGCTGGTATCGCAGTTATTATCAGCTCTAGAGGCGCTTTACAGGCCAGCCGAAGTCGGTATACTGCGGCCCTTCTTTAGGCGCGTAGCTCAGTTGGTTAGAGCACCACCTTGACATGGTGGGGGTCGTTGGTTCGAATCCAATCGCGCCTACCAACCTTATAATCTCAACAACGGCCTTTGGTAGTGGTCGTTTCTGGAGTGCATATGCCCATCATCACCCTTCCAGACGGTTCTCAACGTACGTTTCAAGGACCGACATCGTCCATGGATGTCGCTGAATCCATTGGTCCAGGTCTCGCGAAAGCCACCATTTGTGCACGTGTTGACGGCGTGCTTAAAGATGCCTCCGACATCATTAGCCATGATGCGCACGTCTCCCTAATCACAGCAAAAGATCCAGAAGGACTGGAGGTCATTCGTCACTCCTTTGCACATCTGATCGGGCATGCGGCCAAGCAGTTATTCCCCGGGATTAAGATGGCGATTGGGCCTGTCATTGAGCACGGGTTTTATTACGATGTGGACTACGAGCGGGCGTTGCATCCTGAAGACATCGCAGCGCTGGAAACGCGGATCCGCGAACTGATTAAGCAGGATTATCCCGTCATTAAGCAGTGGGCGAGTCGCGCTGAAGCGCTTGCCGTCTTTGCTGAACGGGACGAGCCTTACAAGCAAGAGATTATTCACCAAGATATCCCCGATGATGGTCATCCGGTCGGCCTCTACCATCACATGGAATATACCGATATGTGTCGCGGTCCCCATGTGCCCAATACGCGCCACTTGCGTCATTTCAAACTGACCAATGTGACGGGTGCTTATTGGCGCGGTAAGCCAGAAAATCCCCAATTGCAGCGGATTTATGGGATCGCGTTTGCCACCAAGGAGGCGCTGGACGCGCACCTGACCTTTTTGGAAGAGGCGGCAAAGCGCGATCATCGGAACTTAGCCAAGACGCTTGATCTGTTTCATTTGCAGGAAGAGGCGCCGGGGATGGTGTTTTGGCATCCCAATGGATGGACCGTGTATCGGGTGCTTGAAGACTATATCCGGAGTCGTTTAGAGACGGCTGGCTATCAGGAGATCCGGACGCCACAGTTGGTCGACCAGCGGCTGTGGGAAGCGTCCGGTCACTGGGATAAGTATCACGAGAACATGTTCGTGACCCACAGTGAAAACCGTGACTATGCGGTAAAGCCGATGAATTGCCCGTGCCATGTGCAGGTCTACAACAAGAAAATCACCAGCTATCGCGAGCTACCGATTCGGCTGGCTGAATTCGGTTCGTGTCACCGGAACGAACCCTCCGGATCACTGCATGGGTTGATGCGGGTCCGCAATTTTGTGCAGGATGACGCTCATATTTTCTGCACCGAAGCGCAAGTCCTAAGTGAGGTACAAGCCTTCAATCAGCTGCTGACAGAGGTCTATCACGACCTTGGCTTTGACGAGATGATTGTTCGGATTTCAACCCGTCCGGAGCAACGCGTGGGTGATGATGCCACCTGGGATAAGGCCGAGAAGGCGCTGTCTGATGCGCTGGATCAGTTAGGTGTTGCGTGGGAAGAGTTGCCCGGTGAGGGCGCATTTTATGGGCCTAAGATCGAATATTCTCTGAAAGATTGTTTAGGTCGGGT
>RFUY01000082.1 GCA_009922705.1 Gammaproteobacteria bacterium | reverse complement strand
GACCGGCTCGATTACACAATAGTTTGGTGGTGTGCCAAGACGGGGAGGTCCTAACCACCTACCATAAGCAATCATTGCCCAACTATCAGGTCTTTGATGAACATCGCTACTTCGTGCCAGGGAACCAGCCCTGTTGCCTTGAGGTGGACGGTCTCCGCCTTGGGCTGTTGATCTGTGAAGATGTCTGGGTCCCGTCTGTTGTGGCGGCAACACGCGAGGCGGGCGCTGAGATTCTCATTGTGGCGAATGCGTCCCCCTTTGCGGAAGGAAAGTCTCGAGAGCGCCGCGCGCACTTGATTGATCGCGTCCAACGGTCTGGTGTGCCCCTGATCTATCTCAATACGGTGGGGGGTCAAGACGAGTTGGTCTTCGATGGTGGATCGATGGTACTCAATGCGGCGGGTGAGCTCGTTGCGCAGGCCCCGTACTTTGAATCAGCGGTGCTCCCAGTGGTCCTTGAAAAGACCGCCGTCAGAGCTGACTGGAACAGCGCTGTGCCCTCAGATGACGCTCTCTTGTATCAGGCGTTGGTGACGGGAGTGCGCGACTATGTCGGCAAAACTGGGTTCAAGTCGGTCCTGCTTGGCTTGTCCGGTGGCATTGATTCGGCACTGACGTTGCAGATTGCGGCAGATGCTTTGGGCCCCGAGCGTGTTCATGCGGTGATGATGCCATACACCTACACTGCGGAGATGAGCATTGAGGATGCGCAAGCGCAAGCGGCGCGCTTGGGTGTACAGTTTTCTGTGACACCGATTGAACCGATGGTGACCGCCTTCATGGATGGGTTGGCGCCCTATTTTGAGGGGCATGGGGTGGATACCACCGAAGAAAACCTGCAATCGCGCTGTCGGGGTGTGGTGCTCATGGCGTTGTCCAATAAGTTAGGTGCGTTAGTCCTCACCACAGGCAACAAAAGTGAGATGGCGGTTGGGTATGCAACGCTCTATGGCGATATGGCCGGTGGTTTTGCCGTGCTGAAGGATGTCTGGAAGACCCGAGTCTATGCGCTTGCCCGCTACGTGAATCGAGACAAAGAATGGATTCCCACGCGCGTGATTATACGACCGCCCTCAGCAGAGCTCGCGCCGGACAGCTTGCCACCGTATCCGGTCTTGGATGCAATGCTTGCGCGCTACATTGAACAGGATCAGACCCCAGATGAAATCAGTGCGGCAGGGTTTGCCGCGGATGATGTGCGTCGGATGTGCCGCTTGGTGGATATTAATGAATACAAACGTCGGCAAGCCGCCGTGGGGACTCGGGTGACCGGTCGCGGATTTGGCCGAGACCGCCGGTACCCCATCGCCAATGGGTGGCGGTTTTAGAAAAACACCTCGTTGACTGCGCGTGGCGCGTCGACTGGCGCATCTTCGTTCGGTCGTAGGGTCGCTGCGGGTCTGCGAGACGTGTCAGCCCGTCGTGCGATTGTGAAGGCTTCGAGTCGGTCCGCGATGTCGCCCGATTTTCCTAAGAAGCCAAGGCTTAAGGTTTCGGTTAATCCACGGCCTGTGTCTGCCAGTACGCCTGGAGCCAGTCGACGTTCTCCCTCGGCTCCTGCGACGTATTCTGGGTAGTTTTCAGCCAACACACTCAAGGCATCTTGGGCTTCCTGCGGCAGTCCTAACGCACTGTAGCTGAGATACATGGTAATCAATGCATCAATGACGGCTGGCGTGGATGGATAGCCCTCAACCACTTGGCGCGCGCGGTTTGCGGCGGCAATGTAGGCTCCGCGGCGCACGTAATAGCGGGCAACATTGAGCTCATATTCCGCCAACTGATTACGGACATAGATCAACCGTAGGGTCGCATCATCCCGAAACTGACTGTTTGGGTATTGCTCCAGAAGCGTCAAAAAATCATTGACGGCTTCACGTGCCCCGCCGATATCGCGTCCAGTTTCGTCGCCAGGTAAGTAACGGGCAATCATCGAGTCATTTGATGCGTACGAGGACAGACCCTTCATATATTGGGCATAGTCTGCTTCCGGATGATCTGGACTCAGGCGAAGGAATCGATCGGCCGTGAGACGGGCGAGATCGTATTGTTGTGCACGGAAATAGCTGTAAATCAGATCCAATTGCGTGCCATCGGCATAGGCCCCAAAGGGGAACCGTCGATCTAATTCTTCCAGGCTGGTGATCGCTTCCAGAAAGCGGCCCCCACGAATGTGGCCTTGGCCTTCTTCCCAAAGGGCTTGCTCACTTTTGAGGTTGGCCTCTGGGTCAAAGAGTGAACAGGACGCGAGGAGCGTCGAGAGCAACAGAACTGTCAGCGTACGGGTTATCATGCCTGTCCTTGTATGATGGGCCGCCCAATGAGCGAATCAGAAAATCACCACCCGCGTATTCAATCACAGTTTCAGGTTCCGTTGGATGCTGGCGGATCAAGGATTGATGTCATTTGTGCAGAAATCTGGACCGACTATTCGCGCGCGCGGCTGTCGCAATGGATTACCGACGGCGCAATTCGGGTTGACGGTGCGCAGGTCAAGCCAAAGCACAAGGTGTTAGGAGGTGAATGGGTTGTCATTGATGCGCAACCCGAAAGCCAGGTCAGTTGGGCGGGGCAGCCCATTGCACTGACCCCTGTGTATGCGGACGACCATTTGATCGTGGTCGATAAGCCTGCCGGGTTGGTGGTCCACCCCGGCCATGGGAATCCCAGCCATACTCTGGTGAATGCCTTGCTTCACCACTACCCGGAACTTGAGGCCATCCCGCGCGCCGGGATTGTGCATCGTTTGGATAAAGACACGTCGGGGGTCCTCGCGATCGCGCGCAGTTTGAAGGCGCATCAAAAGCTAATCGCGCAATTAAAAGATCGCAGTATGGGGCGCCAGTACTGGGCGCTGGTCTTTGGTCAGACGCGTCCAGTGGGGACCATCGATGCACCCATGGACCGGCACCGGATTCAGCGGACTAAGATGGCCGTGATGACCCAAGGGAAGCCTGCGGTGACGCACTATCGGACGCTCGCGCAAACGGCGCATTTCAGCGTCATTGAGGTGCGCTTGGAGACGGGACGTACACACCAAATTCGGGTGCACATGACACACCTTGGTCATCCATTGGTGGGGGATCCGGTCTATAAAGCCGGCAGGCCAGGGTTTGGCTCCATGCGGGCGGCGGTGAGGACGCGGGTCGAGGCCTTTCCTCGACAGGCCTTGCACGCCCAAATGCTGCGACTCATTCATCCCGCGACCGGGGAGCCGATGGAGTTCACGGCTCCTTTGGCTGAGGACTTAGTGGCCTTGCAAGAGGATGTTATTCGTGACGATTACTGAGCCTTGGTATGACGTGCAATTAACCGAGACTGTGCGTATTCGTCAAACACAACGGGGTGTGGGTGGGCTTCCTTATGGTGGGTTTAATCTAGGCGTACATGTCGGTGATGACCCAGCCGTCGTGAGTCGGCGGCGCGCCAGGTTGGCAAAGCATCTCGGGATGCCTGTGCACTATGTCCGTCAGGTCCATGGTGTGGAGGTACAGGTGGTGGATCGTACGCCGTTTGAAGAGGCCGACGCAGACGCACTGATTACCCGTGAGCCGGACCAAGCACTGGCGATTCTAACAGCAGACTGTCTGCCCATTGTGCTGGCAGGGGACGGTGTGATCGGGGTTGCCCATGGGGGCTGGCGCGGTGTTTTAGGCGGCATTATTGCCGAGACTGTTCGGCACATGCAGTCGACGATCTGTTGTGCCTGGTTGGGACCTTGCATCGGCCGCGATGCCTTTGAAGTTGGACCAGAGGTGCGTGAGGCGTTTGTGCGTCAAGAGCATCATCTGGCGTCTTTTTTTCGGCCGGCGGTGAAGCCTGACCATTGGTGGTGTGATCTGCGGGGTATTGCGCATCAACAACTCGCCAGTCTCGGTATTGAGTCGATCATCGCGACCACGGCATGCACGCTGAACCAGTCTGAACAGTATTACTCTTACCGCCGTGATGGAGTGACCGGGCGAATGGCAACGGTCGTTTGGCGATCTGAATAACCTGTGGATAACTTGAAATTCTCTCGAGCGCGCCCATGATCAAGACATCAAGGAATGAGGAGATGTTATGCGCATGGATCGATTGACCCACCGGGTCGTGGACGCCCTTCAAGACGCCCAGTCACTGGCGCTCCAGAGTAACCACACAGAACTCACGCCCTGGCACGTCTTGAGTGCGTTCATGCAACAGTCGTCAGGATCACTGCCTGCACTGATTCAGCAAGCCGGTGGCGACGTGGCACGCTTTCAATCCGCGTTGCGGTCGCGACTAGAGCGTTGCCCGGTGATCGCTGAGCATGATGGCGAGGTGCGTGTTTCTGCTGAGTTGATGCGGCAGTTCAATTTGGCTGAAAAGCAGGCGATGAGTCAGAAAGACAGTCATGTTTCAACCGAGACGGTGGCACTTGTCATGGCGAAAGATACAGCAACGCGGGACGTGTTTGCTGAGGCCGGCGTGGTTGTTGAGCGATTAGAGGATGCTGTGACTGCACTACGAGGAGGAGAGTCAGTGCAAGGACAAGATGCAGAAACCCAGCGTGGGGCATTAGAACAATACACGCTCGATTTAACCGCTCGAGCGCGTGATGGCCGTCTTGATCCGGTCATCGGTCGGGATGAAGAGATCCGTCGTGCGATTCAAGTCTTGCAGCGCCGGACTAAGAATAACCCAGTACTGATCGGTGAGCCCGGTGTCGGAAAAACCGCCATCGTTGAGGGCTTAGCGCAACGGATCGTCAATGGTGAGGTGCCCGAAGGGTTAAAAGAGAAGCGTGTGTTGTCGCTCGATATGGGCGCATTGATTGCTGGTGCGAAGTTTCGGGGTGAGTTTGAAGAGCGCTTGAAGGCGGTCCTGAAGGAGTTATCCCAGCAAGAAGGCCAGATCATTTTGTTTATTGATGAAATCCACACCATGGTCGGTGCAGGCAAGGCTGATGGCGCAATGGATGCAGGCAATATGTTAAAGCCTGCGCTCGCACGCGGTGAGCTCCATTGTGTTGGGGCGACGACCCTTGATGAGTATCGCCAATTCATCGAAAAGGATGCGGCGCTTGAGCGTCGCTTCCAAAAGGTGTTTGTGGGTGAACCGTCTGAAACAGACACCATTGCGATCCTGCGTGGTCTGAAATCCAAATACGAAGTGCACCACGGAGTCGACATTTCCGATTCTGCCATCATCGCTGCCGCTCGACTCTCGACACGCTACATCACTGATCGCCAGTTGCCGGATAAAGCCATTGATTTGATGGATGAGGCAGCCAGCCGTATTCGCCTAGAGATGGACTCAAAGCCAGAAGAACTGGATCGCTTGGATCGGCGTTTGATTCAGCTCAAGATGGAGCGTGAAGCGCTGAAGAAAGAAAAAGATGCGGCCTCGAAAGCCCGTCTCGATGAATTGCTCGAGACCATTGCTGAGGTCGAGACCGAAGCGAGTCATCTCGAGGAAATTTGGGTCGCAGAGAAGGCGCAAAGTCAGGGTGTTCAAACCCTCAAAGAAGAGCTGGATCGGGCTGAAATCGAGCTGGATATGGCACGTCGCGCCGGCGATCTTGGGCGCATGAGCGAGATCCAGTACGGCCGCATCCCGGAATTGCACAAACGGATGCAACAGGCTGCCGAGGCGAGTGAGTCAGAGGATGGGCGGCTGGTTCGTTCTCGCGTGACCGAGGAAGAGATTGCCGAAGTGGTGTCGCGCTGGACGGGTATCCCGGTGGCGAAGATGCTCGAAGGAGAAAAAGACAAGCTACTGCGGATGGAAGAGGCGCTACATACGCGAGTTGTGGGCCAAGCGGCGGCGGTTGAAGCGGTCTCGAATGCGGTGCGCCGATCACGGTCAGGCTTGTCTGATCCGAATCGACCGAACGGCTCGTTCTTGTTTTTGGGACCAACCGGTGTTGGCAAGACCGAGTTGTGTAAGGCGCTGGCCTCCTTCTTGTTTGATTCAGAAGAGGCGATGATCCGGATCGACATGTCGGAGTTCATGGAGAAGCATTCGGTGGCGCGTTTGATCGGTGCACCACCGGGTTATGTTGGGTATGAGCAGGGTGGCTATTTGACCGAAGCCGTGCGGCGCCGTCCGTATGCAGTGATCTTGTTGGACGAGGTTGAGAAGGCACACCCCGATGTCTTCAATATTTTGCTGCAGGTGCTGGATGACGGTCGTTTGACCGATGGCCAGGGGCGCACTGTGGATTTCCGCAATACCGTGATTGTGATGACCTCGAACTTGGGCAGCGATCTGATTCAGGCGATGGTGGGTGAGCCTCAGGATGCCATTCGCGATGCCGTGATGAGCGTTGTGGGACAGCACTTCCGACCCGAGTTCATTAACCGAGTCGACGAATCCGTGGTCTTCCATGCGCTAGGTCGTGAGCAGATCCGTGGCATTTTATCGGTGCAGTTGGCTCGACTGAGTGCGCGGCTCGGCGAACTCGATCTGACCATTGTCCTGAGCGACAAGGCTTTGGAGCGACTCGCAGACGCTGGATTTGATCCTGTGTATGGCGCACGACCACTCAAACGCGCAATTCAGGTGCATCTTGAAAACCCGCTTGCACAGGCGCTCTTAAAAGGTGCGTTTGTCCCAGGGACAACCATCAAGGTGGACTGTTCAGACCAGGGTTCTTTGACCTTTGATTCGGCGGATCAGGCGGCTGTCAGTTGACAGCGGCCTGATCGATGTCAAAATTCCGCGTTTCCCTGCAGTGATTTAAGGATCGGAAGTGGAACAGCTGTCTGGCGGTGAGATGATCATGCGCGCCCTGCGAGATGAGGGAGTCAAACTCGTGTTTGGCTATCCCGGTGGGGCAGTCTTGCACATTTATGATGCGTTTTATCGGCAAAGCGACGTAGAACATATTCTGGTTCGCCATGAACAGGCAGGTGTTCATGCGGCTGACGGGTATGCGCGCGCGACCGGTGAGGTCGGCGTCGCGTTGGTGACGTCTGGACCGGGGGCGACCAATGCCATTACGGGGATCGCAACGGCCTATATGGA